>DASZPC010000001.1:0-5535 GCA_035550455.1 Chitinophagales bacterium
CCCGGCATACACTATAAATACAATAGCCCCGAACATGGCGAAAATGATAAACGAAACAAACCCCGCCCGGTATTTGGCGGCCATCATGCCAATAGCCGCCACGCTGCGGTTAATAACCCCGTAACGGCGGGTTTCGTAAGCTTCGTTGGTAAATGCTTTTACCACATCGGCACTTTGAAAAGTTTCTTCCACAATGGTATTCGATTCGGCCAGTTGGTCCTGTGCCTTGCGCGATATTTTGCGGATGAACCGCCCGAAAATAACCGCCGATACCACCAGCACCGGCAACAGGGCTATAATGATAAGCGTTAACTTAACCGAAACAGTAAGCAAAATGGGAATACAGGCCAGTGGCAAAACCAACTGCCGCACAAAAAAGGCCAACTGGTTGGTAAGCGCATCCTGTAATTGCGATACATCTGATGAAATACGCGAGGTAAGGTTGCCCACGCGATTCTCTTCAAAAAACTGAATGGGCAGTGTTATTATTTTTTCGTAGAGCGAGCGCCTGATAGCCGCCATCGCGTTTTGGCTTACATACTCAAACAGGTAAATGCGCACAAACGAAAGCAGGGCCTGTATCAGCAATACTATCCCTAAAATTACCCCTATCTGTTTCAGTTTTTCGGGGTTAATGCCCGCTTTGTACGTGCTTACCAGGGCGGTAATGCCCGCCAGCTTCGCCGCATCGGTGGCGGTTGACTGCACTATCTTGCTTATTTTTTCCAGCGATTCTTTAGCCGGTGCGGCAGCGTCCACCAAACTGCCAAAACCACCGGGTATAAGCGATACCACACCGGTTGAAATTACCAGCGCCAGCATACCCACTATAAACTGCCATTTATAGGGCAGTATAAAGCGGTATATCCTTAAAGCCTTGCTTAATTCGCCCCAACTGAAACGCCGCTTGGTATCGGCCTCCGCTTCTTTATTGGGCTTTCCGTTAGCCGAAAAACTGCTGTTCCTTCTGTTTGCCATGCTTTAAACTCAAATTGCAATATTAAACCTCTGTAACACCAAACAGTAACAGTGGTTCAATAATTTCTGTAAAAGTCGGATGAGCGGGGATAAAATTGTAAGTTGCTGAATATGAAAATCAGGGTTTAGATAATTGAATGAGGCTATTGCGTCTATCTCCTTAAAATGAAGCAGATGCATAGAAGCTTGCTATTCCAGTTCAGCAATTAGCAGGCATTTCATCAAACCCATATCAGGCACTGGGCTTTATTGTCGTCTGCGCCTTGCGCTTCTTGAAGTATTCCAAAATTTCCTCCTTCGTCATTTTGGCCAACTTCTCACTTAGTTTGTCTCTTTGTTGACGCATGAATTTTACAGTGTCAAATGTTTTTTCAGTCATCTTCATATTTTTCAAATTCTCTTGGTGAACGGATTTCTAATTGTTGATACCCTTCTTTTATATTAATTGAGTTATAACCCCTTATTCTCTGAACATTCACAATATGTTTAAAGTTCCAACTCACTAAAAAGTCTGCCCGGTTAATAGTTGCCAAAGCAATGTGCAAACAGTCGGCATAACTTGTTTGTCCAACCACTTTCTCAGTAATATATTCTTTCGCTAAATCAACTGCCTCGTCGGTTATTTCCAAAAACTCCGTAAATTCTATTTTCAGGCTTTTAACCAGGTCTTTTACCTTTTCAGGTGCGCTTTCGAGTTCGTCTTGCGTAACTGTCGAGTAAAGTAATACGAATTCACCGCTCTTAATTCTGTCAAAAAGAGGAATGGTGTGTTCAGTGAACTCTCATCAAAATACCCGCCAAAAACCGATGTATCTATGTATATTCTCTGCTTCAATTTTGTTAGTTTTCAACCGTATTCAAAATTACTGTTTTCAAGCCAGTATGTAGTATTATTTTTAATGGCGGGTTCTTAATGTTACCTAATACAGTTTGGGATTTGCCGAAAGCTTCAATATACGCAACTAGCTAATGTCAATGAATAATTAAATGCAATCAGATAAATAGCTGGTAATTAGTGTGTATGTGCTGCTTTATTCCCGGATAATCTTTCTAACCATCCTGCCATTGTTTGTTTCAATGGTAATAAAGTAAACACCGGCGGCAAAATTACTGAGGTCAACAGGCCCCGTATGCTCTTTTGCGCCGAATACTTCTTTCCCCAGCATATTGGTTATTGAAATGCGGGTTACCGGAAGGGAAGAGGTGATAGTGATTTTGCTGTTGGTTGGGTTCGGGTATATGGAAATATTGTTTTCGTAGCCTGTATTTTCAGGAACGCTTGTTTCCGTACAGCCCAAGCTGTCAATATAGCCCCACAACTCATTATCAAAAGGCGAAAAAGCATCGGCTACGCCGTACGCCGAATTGCCCATGCGTACCACCACCATATTCTGGCTGGGCACTATATAAATTTTTTGGTCGTTTTTGCCCAGCGCAGCAAACATATCGGCCGGTGCGTTAGCTACTAAAGGCCCGGTAAATACCGTTTGCAGGCCCGGCGCCATGTACGTTGCCTTGCCGTTCAGCCACCATAAATAACCATACGATAAATTAAAGTTCTGCGAGGTGTTACGCATGGCATTATAATACGCCGTATCGGTCAGTATCGTATCATTCGCCCACACGCCATGCGCCAGTATAAACAGGCCAAACCTGGCAGCATCGCGCACCACACTGTAGTACTCGTAATTTACCCATAGCCCATTCATGCCAATCAGGTTGCCCAGCAGGTTGCGGGTAAAACTATTATAGCTAACCCCTGCCGCAGTAGCGATAACATCTTCCTGTTTGCGGTAAGCGCCGGTATGGTAAGCCCAGCGGGTGTAAGGCGGTACAAGGTATTGCAGGCAGGCCGGTGTTACATCCGTATTGGCACATCCGCCGGTGGGGTTGTCGTTTAGCCCCGAGGTCATGGTAAGCAGGTGGCGGATGGTTATTTGCCGCTCCTGCATGGTATCGCAACTGGTCCATCCATCGCCCAGTATATTGCTTACCGTATCGTTAATATGAAAAAGGCCCCGCTGCTGCGCAATACAGGTAAGTGTGGAGGTTAAACTTTTACCGGCCGATGCCCATTGGTGGATGGAATCCTGCGTAAACGTGCCAAAATATTTCTCCAGCACTATTTTACCGTCCTTCAAAATAATAAAACCGCTTGCGTGGGTTGCCTGTAGATAGTTGTACAGCGAATCAATACGGGGTTGGCACCAGCCTAAATCCGACGGCGCCATAGTGTCCCAGGCAGTCCCCGAAGTGGGAGGGAAGTAAAACGACTGCCCATTAGCGCCAACTGCCATTAACAGTAAAAGGAAAGCGTATATTTTTTTCATCCAATCTGGTAGGTATAGATAGCTATTGGGCGGTAAAGTTTAAACCGGCCGGTTATTTCTAATCGCCGTCTTTATCATTATCGTTGTTCGCCAGTATAAAGGCGGCATGTTTGGGCGGGGGCAGGGCGCTGGTGCTGCCTTTTACAGCCCGCCAAAGCACCTCGTTAAAAACTTCATCGGGTACCTTATCTTCTTTATTAAAGTCAAACTGCTCGCTCTTTTTCTCCCATTCATTCATGGCAGTATTCTTTTCCAGCAAATCAATCTTTTCAGGTACTACCGTATATGTTTGCGGGTTGGCGGTATCAGAAAAACAGCGCCACATAGGCTCGGCCGCTGCATCGTACTGGCTCATGGGCGGCAGGCCCAAAATCAGTTCCATAGTGCGCAACATGCTGGAGGTGGAATAAGTAGTATGGTCCACATAGTTGCGCTTTACATAGCCACCGGCTATATAAGCCGTGCTGCGGTGGGCATCAATATGGTCGGGGCCGTTTTGAGCGTCGTCCTCCAGTATAAACACCACGCTTTGGTTCCAAATAGGGCTTTTACTCAGGTGCTCTACAAACATGCCTACCGCCAAATCGTTATCGGCTACATTGGCAAAGGGGGTTGAGCCGCCCACCTTTAACCCGTGCGTGTGGTCGTTTACAAAGCGCAGGGTATTAAAGTGTGGCACCTGGTTAATAGCCAGCAGCGAATCAAAATCGCGCTGCCATTGCATACAGCGGGTGGTATCCATTACTGTTTCCACCCAGCCGGTGTAGCTGTCGCAAAAGTGGTTATCCAGCGAAGGGATATTCGCTTTCCCGTCTTCTACAAACTCGGCATAGGTGCGGTAAGTAACACCGTATTTGTGGCACATATCCCAAATAAAATTTTTGTCGTTGGCTATTTCGCGCTCGCCTTCGCCATCGTAGCTGCCGCCACGCCCGCCATAATTGGTAGGCCAGTTTTTTTCCAGGTAATCGGTGGCGTATGCGCCGGTACTCCAGTTATGCCCGTCGGCGCTAACCGTTCCATCCACATAAAAATTATCGAGCAGTACAAAATCGTTTACAATGGCGTGCTGGTTAGGGGTTATATCATTGCCAAATAAAACAAGCGCGGTATCGCCGTTCCCGTTTTTCACATCGCCCAGTACCTGGTCGTAAGTGCGGTTTTCCTTAATAATGTAAAATACATATTTAATGGGCGATGCATCGCCAACGCGGTGTGGTATAGGGTTGCCATCCCTGCCACCGGTTTCCGTTTCGCGGTCTTTTTTATAGGGCGCATTGCGGTAAACCACCTGGGTATAGGCATCTAACTGTTCAGCCGTTGGTGTTTGAATAATACCCAGCATACCTTTAAACAGCCCCGCTATATATTGCACCTCGTTTGGCTTTTGCGGGTCGCCCTGCTGGTAAACAACTTTCTGTTTTTTCTTCACTGGGTTGGGGCCGCGCGGGTTTGGCAACGAGCGGAAACCTTTTCCATCCAGCACAAAAATGTAGTTGCCCACCACTTTTACACCGGTGGGGTACCAACCGGTGGGTATAAAGCCTTTGCTTTTGCTTTTGCCGGGCGTGCTTACATCAAATACCGCCAGGCAGTTATTATCGGCATTGGCTATATACAATGTTTTTTCATCGGGCGTTAAGGCAAGGCCATTCGTGGTGGAGCCGCTTGGCGCATCGGGGAAAAGCGCCGCATTCAGCACTTCCACTACTTTGTTCTTCTTCACATCAATTACCGATACCGAGTTATCGTTCGAGTTGGCCACATACAATATGCCGCCATCTTTGGTAAGCGCCATATCATTCGGGTTATCGCCCACCGGTATTACGCCTTTTAGTTCCTGTTTTTCGCAATCAAACAGCACCACTTTATCGCAGCCCCAGCAGGTGGCATACAGGGTTTTCTTATCGGGCGAAAGCAGGCAGGTATAGCCCTCGCCGCCAAGCGGCAACTGCTTCAGCACTTTTTTATCCTGCACATCAATTACATACAGCGAGTTATTCTCTTTGGTTACTGCATATAGCAGGTGTTTGGCATCGTCAATCGCTATGCCCGCCACCGAAATTTTCTCCGGCCATGGTTTGCCAATCACTATGGTATCGCGCAGTTCCAGCTTGTTATTTTTTATATCCCACCGCAACACCCAGTTGCCATTTCCGCCCGAAGTATAAAGCGTTTTTGAATCATCGCTAAAAGCCAGCCCATACCACGAAACGCTCACCGTTTT
>DASZPC010000002.1:0-2973 GCA_035550455.1 Chitinophagales bacterium
CAGGTACCTGTAAAACGCTTTTATGCCCGATATTATCCGCGCCTGCGAATGTACATCCAGCCCCAACTCATTAATGGCTTTAATAAACCCTTCTAACTGTGCGGCCTTCACATCCTCTACGTTGGGCTTATCGCCGGTTTCTTCAAAATACCTGGCCAGACGGGTAATATCGCGCATATACGCCTCCACCGAGTTTGGCGAAAGCGATTTTTCCAACTGTAAATAACTTTTAAAACCTTTGATGTAAGATTGCCACAGCATTTCTAATACCGAATTTCGTATTTACGCTTTGAATATCAATTTTGAAATATGAACAGCAAGAAAAAGAAAATTATCATCATCAACGGCCCTAACCTTAACTTGTTGGGCAAACGCGAACCCGATATTTACGGCAAAATGAGCTTTGAACAGTTTTTTGCCGATATCCGCGATGTTTACAGCGATGAAATTCAACTAAGCCAGTATCAGTCTAATATCGAAGGCGAACTCATTAATAAAATACAGGAAGTGGGCTTTAGCTACGATGGTATTATTCTTAACGCCGGTGGCTACACGCATACCAGCGTGGCCCTCCGCGATGCGGTGGCAGCCATAACTACCCCGGTTATAGAAGTGCATATCAGCAATCCCTATAGCCGCGAAGAATTTCGCCATGCATCCCTACTTAGTGGCGTTTGCAAAGGCATCATTGCAGGTTTTGGCATGGAAAGTTACGCCCTTGCGCTCGATAGTTTTCTGTAGTTATTTCACCAACCCGCTCAGCCGCGCGTACTTTTCGTACATGGTAGATATGGTTTTCATAATCTCGTAATCCGTATGGTTTTTCAAAAATTCCAGCGGCAGGTTACAGAAATTAATAAAATCGTCGTAGTGGTCTTCGGGCAGGTCAATAACTTTCCTTTCGTTATAGTAGTTTAATAACTCTTTAAAAATCTTTCTCCGCTCATCTTCGGTTATCTGTGTTTTTAATTTTTCACGCTCTTTGGCGCGGCGGCTCAGCACATCATACAGGGCGCTTATAGGGCTGGTAAATACAATTTCGGGCCTTTCCAGTTCTTTGGGGGTAATACCCAGTTTTTTTCGTTCTTCTTCAATTTGCTCCAGTGTTTTGGGCGCTTTAATCACCACATCGGTCTTAAGGCCCGTGGTAAAAGGCTCCAGTAAAAAAGTGAGCGAGTATTGTTTTTTTAAAGCCGAATCGGCCACTGAAAACTGACGGGCTTTATAGCCGGGGTAAAACAGGAAAAGCGTATCGCGTTTATCAATGGTTTCAAGCAGTTCTCCTTGCCCGTCGGTGGCCTGTGTTATGCCCGACTTTGGGTTTATTACACTAACTCCCATCAATGGCCTTTTCGAAATGCCATCTATTATCAGCACCTTTATTTTTACAGTGTCAGACTGTGAGAAAACACATAGGGAAAAGGCCGTAAGCACACTTAAAAACGCCACCCTTATTAACCTCATACTACGAATATAACCAAGCCTTTAAATGAATTAATCCCGATTTTTTGCAATTAATGAAATGCCAGCAAGGCAAAACGGGTTTTAAATGGTTTTAACAATAACAGGTTAACGTGTTTCGGTTAATTACATTATGCCAGCCCGTTCAAAAACTCCTCAATAACTGTATAAACCTTGTCCAGGTCTTTGTTGCTTATGCAGTAAGGGGGTAGTATATAAACAATATTGCCTAGCGGCCTTAGCACTACACCCCGCTCAATAAAGTATTGATAAGCCTTATCGCGAACGCTGTTCAGGTAGCTGGTTTCCTGCCCGGTATTTATTTCAATGGCTATAATGGTGCCCGTTTGCCTTACTGTGGAAACCTTTGGGTGTTTCTTCATCTTTTTGGCAAAAGCCTTATGCTGGTTTTCTATCCGGGCTATCTGTTTAAAAGGCTTTTCTTTTTTAAAAACTTCCAGGCTGGCAATACCGGCAGCACAACCAAGCGGGTTGCCGGTATAACTGTGGCCATGAAAAAACATTTTTGCTTTATCGCCCGAAAGGAAAGCATCGTAAATTTTTTGTGTGCAGGTAGTGGCGGCAAAAGGCATAAAGCCACCGGTTATTCCTTTCGAGAGGCAAATAATATCAGGCTTGTTTTTACAATAATCCGTAGCCAAAAACTTTCCGGTTCGCCCAAAGCCGGTAAACACTTCATCGGCTATGGTTAATACCCCGTTCTTTTTGCAAATGGCGCTTAGTTTATCAAGTGTGGCAGCATTATACATCAGCATTCCCCCGGATCCCAACACCAAAGGCTCGTAAATAAAAGCAGCAACGTCCTTGTTTTTTTTTAGCAGGTCTTTTAGCTGTATTTCAGTTTGCTTTTCACAGCCCGGTACGGGCGTATCAATAAACAAAACATCAAATAACAACGAATGGAAAGGTGCTGTAAATACCCCTCTGGCACTAGCGCTCATACTGCCAAAAGTATCGCCGTGGTAAGCGTCTTTAAACGCAATAATTTTATTGCGGGGCTGGCCTTTGTTCCACCAGTATTGCAGGGCCATTTTTATTCCTGCCTCTACAGCAGTGGAGCCGTTATCCGTGTAAAATATTTTTTGGTGAAACGGTATCCTATCCAGCAACATCTTTGCCAACTGCTCGGCAGGTTTATGTGTAAAACCGGCAAAAATTACCTGCTCCAGTTTTTGTGCCTGCTTGTATATAGCCTTGCTTACATGCGGGTGTGCATGTCCGTGCAGGTTAGTCCACCAACTCGAAACTGCATCTATATATCGCTTTCCGTTTTTATCATACAGGTAAGTACCTTTACCGTGCGTAATATGCACCGGGGGCATGGCCGTTTGCATTTGCGTGTACGGGTGCCAAACAGGAGAGGGGCTGTTGTTTTTCTTTTTCAAAACTTATAATGGGTTGTTAGCATGGCCCGCATTTTTGCCGCCTGTGCTGTTACAAATTTTTTGTTGATGTTTTTTGCTTCATCAACACGCCCTATAATTTCCACAT
>DASZPC010000003.1:0-8124 GCA_035550455.1 Chitinophagales bacterium
TACATGCTTCACATCGGCTGTAACGTTAACAGATGTTGCCACAGGCGAGGCAAAAACAATCAGCCCCAACATGAATGGCGAACTGCACCTTGACCTTAAAATGAACGCAAAGTACACGGTTAATTATAATGGCCAGGTTGACACGCTGAATACCAAAGGGATAAGGCCGGGTGCAATTATTGATGGCTACTGTAAATACCGTGTTGGGCAAAAATGGCTGGTGCCGAACGTTTATTACGACCTGAATAAATGGAATATACGTAAAGATGCTTCTGCTGAGCTTAATAAACTGGTGAAGATTATGAAGGAGAACCCAACCCTGCAAATAGAATTAAGCTCGCATACCGATTGCCGCAGCAGTGCCCGTTATAACATTGTGCTTTCAGCACGCAGGGCCAAAGCGGTGGTTGATTACCTGGCTTCGCATGGTGTAAAAATGCGCCGTATATTGGCCGCTGGCTATGGCGAATCAATGCCTACCAACAGTTGTGTTTGTGAGCCTTCAGACTACTCGCCCTGCGATGAAAAACAACACCAGGCCAATCGCCGTACCGAGGTGAAAGTGCTCAAGTACTAATAAACCGCAGAAGTTTATATTTGCGCCCATTATTGGCCCTGTAGTTTAATGGATAAAACGAAGGTTTCCGGAACCTTTGATGGCAGTTCGATTCTGCCCGGGGCTACAAAATCAGAGCGAGGGTGGAGAGTGGGTGCGAAGAAAAAATTCATCAAGAAAACTAAGCATTATGCGGGGTTACTTGGCAGATCTTTCAATTTTTTGATTTACGTTCCAATAGTTCCCGTCTTTACGTCTCCGGTTCTCCTAGTGCCTGCATTACCCTGGTTATTTAATAAAGTATAAAATAATCACCTCTTTTTGTACAGCTCCACGCCAGCATTGTTGTATAAAATTTCCCAATGGCTACTATCGGGGTAAAGCAGGTTTGCTGGCGGGTTGTACGCAGGCACTTTATTATAAAAGAAAGTTTCGGTAGTGCCTGAACGTTCAAGGGCCAGCCGGCGGCGGTTAAGGAAAATATAAACTGCAACGGAAGTATCTGCTGTTAAAGTGTCAAGGGCAGTTAACTCGTATATTTTTGCATGGTACAGGGCCTCATCAAAATTAAAATACAATGCTATGCCATTAGCCAGGTGCGGGCTGGTGGCAATAATTTTGTTTTCGTCATTTAATAAAAACCGGGTTACTGCTTCTTGTTCCTGGTAATAAGAGGTTTGGTAGTTGTGGTGGCGTATTATCCTGGCCCCTACAGTATGATACGAAAGCAGTGGCAACATAAAAATACCTGCCACTAAATTTTTATTATTTGATACAGCGGGAACGGCGGAGGATGCTAAACAAGCGCCAATTAAACAAGGCATAAGTGCGTATTGATAAGATATATGCCAGCTTTCAATATGTGCATTGGCTATGGCTATGGCAATTCCTGTTGCAGCGCTTACAGCGGCTACGGCAACAACAATCTTTGGGCTAAACAAACCTGTATGATAAATGTAGTAAGCAGATAATATTGAGGCGGGGTAGATAAGTATTATCCAAAACCTGTAATCGAGTAAAATAGGCTGATAGTGTGTGGCTGAAATAGTGCCAAAGCAATAAGTGAGAAATAATATTACCACCGACCATTTAAAAAATTGAATGAAACGGTCATTATTGCTTGTAAGCAAAACCGGAAGTGATGGGATAATTACTAAAATATAACCGGCGTTTTCAAACAGGAATTTTACGGGCCAATAGCTAAGGCGTTTAAGCAGCTGCATATTGCTGTAGCTGTACATTGCATCGGAATTATACAGCGATTCAATACTATGCAGCTGGCTAAAGGCATTGCCTGTTAAACGCATATTAAAATATAAGTACAATAGCAGTATAGGAACAAAAACACCCAAAGCTATTCCCATAAACCTGGTGGGTGTTTTAAACCGAATGCAGGCAAAAGCAAAAAACGGCAAAAGGAACAGGGCGCTTTCTTTACTTATGAGCGCCATACAAAAACTAATGGCAAAGGCAATCCCGTATTTAGCCATACCGGGGTGTTCGCGGGGGGCGTTAATAGCTTTCCACAAAAACATAATTGCGATAACCGAAAAAGTAAGGCTTACAATATCGGGAAAAAGGTGAACTGACAGCCTGACCAAAACCGGGTTACAGGCCAATAGCAAAGAGCTAAAAGCCGCTATATTTTTATGGTAGGAATAAAGAAAAAAATAGTTGGCTGCTATAAGCAGTAAAAAACATATTAACGGCCAGGCAACCAGGGCCTGGACATTAAGGCCAAAAAGCTTTATAAAAAATGCAAGCGGAACAATTATGCCCCAGCGGTTGGTATAGTGACTTTCGGGTGTGTTGAAACTAATGTTGCCATTAGCCAGGTTCCAGGCAAGGTGGGTGTAAGTGGCTTCGTCATAAACATCAATGCCCTGCATGTTTGTACCGGCAAGTGTAAACGCCACCGATAGTATAGCCAAAAGGACCAGGTATTTTTTCATTTGCCGATAGCCGAAAATAGAAAGGATTTAATGGCCCGGCGAAATATCTTTACCCAAATGCAGGTCCGGTTTATTGGTTAACCGTTTGTCGGTTTGCCCTGCTTAGGCTACTTTCAGCGCGTGAAAAAAACATACATCGTTTTTTGTATTTTGCTGTGCAGCGCTGTTGTTCAAGCGCAAAACATCAGCATTATTGCGCCGCAAAGCATATTAGATACCTCCATTACAGCGCTTACCATTGCCGATGTACAGCAATTGCTAACCCAGGCCTGTGGTTGTGAGGTTACTGTAAACGATAATTCGGCAGGGGTGTTGTTAATGTTGCCGGTTATAAATAAAGATTCTGCTGCACGCTTAAATCATTTTGCGGCGGCGGCTACATTTCCTTACAAAAACTACCCTGAACATAACTATACCTGGGTTATTAAAAACGAAGGCACACAAACAGTTTGTAAGCTGAGTGCATCGTCGTGGCAGGGTGTTAGCTTTGGCTTATATGGTTTGTTGCAGGAAGAACTCGGGTTTAGGTTTTATCATCCAAAAGAATCTGTTATTCCGCATTGGGATACCTGGCCTTTATCGCAACCCGGTACTTTTTCGGGCACACCGCTATTTGATAAAAAAGGGTTCCATATACATTCTGAGCACCCCATTGAGTTGACCGAGCAGTTGATGGACCCAACAGCCCCACATGCTTTAGCAGATGTTAAGCAGTATATTGACTGGCTGGTACGCAACGGCCAAACATATTTTGAGTTCTGCCTTTTGAATGATGTAGACAGGGGTTTGTGGATTAAACATGCCAAAGCATTTGTTGATTATGGGCACAGCAGGGGCATACTAATGGCCGCCGACCTATCGCTGCATATGATTCAACAGAAAACGTTCCAGTTGTACAGCGGGCCGGGTAACCACAAAAAGCAAATTGAGAAAAACCTTGAATGGCTGCTACAGGCCGATTGGGATTTCTTTAATATGGAATTCTCGACAGCGGAATTTATTGCAGGCAATAAGAAGAAAAAAGAGGAATTGCGCCAATATATTATTGCCTGGTTATTAAAAAACAGCAACACCAAATTAATGGGGCGGCAGCATGTGGTAAGGCCGCAAAACGAATTGGGGCATAAGCACAAGGATTTTGTATGGGATTCGGCCTCATTGGCTTTGGATAAACAGCGCGGGGTGCTATCGCACACGGTAATGTTTTACGATATGACGGAGCCCAACGCCCCGGTTTATGAAAACAAAAACCAGCGGCACCAGTTTGAGTTTTTACTGCAACAAATGAAAGAACGCGAAACATGGTATTACCCGGAATCGGCGTACTGGATAACCTTTGATAATTCCATACCCATGTTTTTGCTGCCGTACCTTTCGGCCAGGCTGAGTGATATAGATACTTGTGTGAAATACGGCGTTCCGGGGCATATAACTTTCAGTTCGGGCTGGGAGTGGGGTTACTGGCTTTTTGACTGGAGCATTGCCCGCTGGAGCTGGCAATATGCCCGCAATGGTGTAAACGAGGAGCGTACGCCGGATATGTATGCACAACAAATAGCGAACCCCATGCAGGCTGGTTTGCTAAACCAGGCCCTGATTGTGCAGCAACAATACCTGAAAGACAGCACACTGATGCAGTGGATGACCGCCATGACAGTAACCGATGAAATAAAAATTAAAGCGCTGGCCAATGAATACGAACCACGGCCGGAATGGTCTTATAAATTTCTTGAACGGAAGGCCGATGATAGTATTATTACTCAGGTGCGGGCCCATATTTTACCTATGCTTAAAAGGTTTGGGCTTACCTCAATGGGTATTGCCGCAGGCGAAAGGGTTTCGCCACAGGCTGATTCCATTACCCACGAATGGCGGGACGGTATAGAAATAACGGGCCTGAGGGCGTTGCACCGCTACTATACACTTAGCTATATCCTCGACCGACGTGAGGCTGCCCTGCATAAACAACATTTTGATGGCGATTCCATTCTTGTAAAGGCGGCGTCTATCCGCGATGCGGCACAACAAATTGTAAACCAGCGCGAGCTGCACTACCGCTATCCAGTTCAGTTACTGGCCAGGCAGCACCCAAGCCATACGGCATATAATTATGGCTATTTGTATATGGCCAGCAACCTGCATTTTTGGCAAAGGGAGGAAGAGCAGGCAAGGCGAAATAATTACAGCGCCTTTTTTATGAATGTTTGGAATATTGCCCGCATAGCTGGAATTATAAAATAGGTACACAGCCAGGGTGCTGCCTTATTCTATTTTACAGCACATCTAACCCGGGTTTGTTGAGAATAAGCCCCTTGTATTATAGCTTTACAGGCCCTACTATCTTTTCTTTACATAGCAAACATATTCTGCGGAAACCTCCCTCCGGTAAAACTGCTGTTATTATTTGCCCTTTTCAGGTTTGCGGCCTATAGCTGCTTTATTTCCCCCCGGAAAAAACCAATAGCAATCCATGAGCTACAAAATTTCCTTTTGTATTGTGTTTTCCATATTGCTGACGTTTGACGCCATTGCGCAAGCACCACAGTTTATTAACTACCAGGCTGTAGTACGCGATGCGGGCGGGCAGCCGCTACCCGACAGCACCAAGGTAGGTGTGGAGTTTAAAATCCATAATAACACAGCTACGGGTACCATTGTGTACCATGAAAGCACGAGCGCTTATACCAACCGTTTTGGCATTATCAATATCCGGATTGGCGAGGTTAGTACGCTTGCATCGGTTAACTGGGGCAATGGCGCAAAGTACCTGGAAGTGCTTATTGACCCCTTGGGCGGAACAAGTTATGTAAGCATGGGCACTGAACAACTGGTAAGTGTTCCTTACGCTTTGTTTGCCGCTAACAGTGCAACAGGCCCAACTGGTGCAAGTGGCGCTAAAGGAGCAACAGGCCCAACTGGTGCAAGTGGCGCTACGGGGGCAACAGGCGCACAGGGCGTTACAGGCCATACGGGGCCTACCGGCATTACTGGCGCACAAGGAAATACCGGTGCTGCCGGCGCACAGGGAATAACAGGTAATACAGGTTTAACCGGGCCGCAAGGCGCAACAGGGGCCACGGGCAATACAGGGCCTGCGGGTGCTACCGGGCATACAGGGGCCACTGGTGTGCAGGGGGTTACAGGCAACACCGGTTTAACCGGTCAACAGGGTAACACCGGGGCAACAGGCCCACAAGGTATAACCGGGGTTACCGGTAACCAGGGATTAACAGGGCCTACAGGCCCTACAGGATTATCGGGGCCTACGGGGGCAATGGGTAATACCGGCAACACGGGGCCAACCGGTGCAACCGGAACAGGCGCTGGCCCTACAGGCCCTACAGGTGTAACGGGTATTCAGGGTGTAACCGGCCCAACTGGTGCTACTGGTGCTACCGGTTCAAAAGGAAATACAGGCGCAACGGGGGTTACCGGTGCAACTGGCTTAACGGGGGCCACCGGCCAACAAGGTAATACCGGGGCCACCGGTCCAACCGGCGCGCAAGGAATAACAGGAGCAACGGGTATTCAGGGCGTAACCGGCCCAACGGGTGCGCAAGGAAGTACAGGTTTAACAGGCAATACCGGCGTAACCGGGCCTACAGGGAACACCGGCGTTACTGGTGTTACTGGCGCCCAGGGTATTACGGGCCCTACCGGGGCAACTGGCTTTACCGGTAGTACGGGCGTAACTGGCAGCACAGGCGCCACCGGGCCAGGTGCAGGCGCCACCGGGCCGACGGGACCTACCGGCCCATCGTGGACTATTTCCAGCTTTTCATACAACAGCAATGGTACCATGACCCTTGCCACCAATTATCCTCAAACTTTTACTACCATAAACAGTGCCTGGTTAAGCAAGGGAAACTCAGGAACCAGCTCGGCAAATTTTATTGGTACAACTGATACTGTTGATGTACAGGTGCGGGTGAATAACGTTGAAAGGGTGCGTGTTAAAAACAGCGGACGTGTGGGTATCGGTACTTCAGCGCCGCAGCAAAACCTGTCGGTATATGGCGGATTGAATATTGACCAGGCCGATAGTAATGATGGCTCGCTGTATAACGATGGTTTAGCCTTTGGCAGTTCCAGCGGCGAGGGGATTGGTTCTAACCGCGGTTCAGGTAATAACCACTATGGATTAGATTTTTACACATCCGGTGTTAACAGAATGAGTATTACACACTCGGGCTGGGTGGGTATTGGTACCACAAACCCAACTGCATTGCTTACGGTTAACGGCACTGCTACTGAAACCTATGGGCCTTTCAGTTATTTTAAATACAACAGTATTCCCGGTAACGACACCAATCAATCGGTACACAATTTATCTATTGAGGCAAGCGGCAGAATCAAAGCGGCAGAATTTGATGCTGTTTCCGACCGGCGGGTTAAAACAGCTTTCAGGGTAAGCAATGCCGTGGAAGACCTGGCAACACTGGAGCGCTTACAGGTTACCGACTTCAGGTACATTGATTCCTTTGCAAATGGCAACAGGTATAAAAAAGGGTTTATAGCCCAGCAGGTAAAGGAGGTGTTTCCTGAGGCGGTAAATAAAACTTCCGGTTGGTTGCCCGATATTTTTTGCCGCCCGCTTAAATCGGATTATGATGTAACTTCTCAAACCTTGTTCCTTACTTTGCCCGGTATAGATGTGCATCCCGGCGAAATAATCCGTTTTTATGCTGCAAAAAAAATGTATGAGTTACCGGTTAATTCGGTTTTGGGGAACACTATAGGGTTTAATGGTTATACCGGCAGTACCGACAGCCTGTTTGTATATGGCCGGTTTGTGGATGATTTTCTTTCCGTTGATTACGACAGGATACACACCCTGGCCGTAAGCGCTGTGCAGGAACTTGCCCGGCAGGTTGAAGCGCTTAAAAAGGAAAACACCTCTCTTCGCGCGGAAGTAACTGAAATGCAGAACGGGCAAGGCGCTAAACGAGGAAATAAAAGCGCTGACAACGGCGACTTATCAAAGCAAATAAAAGACCTTAGAATACAGGTAAGCAAATTAGAACAACTAATGGAGCGGAATGGTATTCAGGCAGGCCAATAAGGTTAACTTAATATGAAATTCTGCCCGTTTTAGCATTTACAATGTTCTCAATGCTTAAAACAACCCCGATAAAGCTTTTGCTAAAGCCAATCAAGCTGCACCTTGTATTTTCTTCTGTTTACTGGTAAAACAAAGATGCATAAAAGTGTAACTTGTATGGCACACGCGCGTATTAGTAATTGTAGGCAAGGAACCAGTTATCTCAGTAATTACCTCCCCTCGGTAAAAACCTATCTTCCCCCCATGTAGTCATTTTTAGGCCTGTTAAGCCAATGCTAACCAGGCAAATTGTTTTTTGCAGGTATATCCTTGGCTATGCGTTTCACTAAAACCCATAAAACTATTGTATGCGCAGGCTAAAATTTACATTATTTCTTACTGCATTGCTCACTTTGCCCCACTTGTCGTTTTGTACCGGCGAGGCAGGCACCTATTTCAACATTTTTGTTCCACCAAGTAATGAAACCGAGGGTCGCGATGTGGCACTGGTTGTTACGGCCATTAACGACAACACCCATTTTAATATTGACGACACCGGCGAAGACGGCGATACA
>DASZPC010000004.1:0-2043 GCA_035550455.1 Chitinophagales bacterium
TGATAATGGCATAGGGAAAGAAGGTGCTATCAAAGGCACTGGTTTTGGTGGGCAACTTATTTCTCTTCTTACACAACAATTAGGTGGAACGATGAAAGAAGAAAACAATAATGGCACGCATATTTTCTTTGAATTTAAATCAATAAAAGCCGCCTGAGTAAAAAGTGCAACACTCTATATAAATTTATCGTCTCGTAACATCTTCATTAAGAAGCTGTCTATATTATTCAAATAGTTAGTGACCGTCATGTCGAGGTAACGAGACATCTCTCGATTATTAATGATTCAAAAACTTCAGGAGATTTCTCCTAACGTCGAAATGACGACCCGAAAAACTTATTGATATTGAATATAGATAGCTTCTAAAATTCCTGATAAATATTTCCTCGTTTCGGACACTCACCGCCTTGGTTCGTCCTTACCTGCCTTAAACACACTTTCTATATAGATAAGTTTATGAAGTAATCTAAACTTCCTTTTATGAAACAGTTTTTACGCATCTTATTTGCACAGCTTTTAGTTTGCCTTACCATCGGCGCTTTTGCACAAACCAATGTTTATTTTGATAATGCCGGTACATACAATTGGGTTTGTCCGATAGGTGTAACTAGCGTTACACTGCAGATGTGGGGCGGCGGCGGACCAGGTGACGGAGGTTGGTCAGGCGGAGGTGGCGCATTTGTTCAAACTACAGCTATTCCAGTTCAGCCGGGCCAAACCTACAAGGTTTACATTGGGAGCTATGTCGCTCCCTATACCAATGAAGCTTTAATTACTACGTTTGGCACAACCGATACTGTTTATGTTGTTGCAAATGGGGCTACAAGCTATTGCGCCGGCATTTATGGCTGTGGATTTCCGATCGCTGGCGCACCCAGCAGTGACGGTTATGTTGCCGTTTCATTTGCGGGAGGTTCCGGAGTAGCTGGGTATGATATTGTAACTCAACAATTAATAGCCAGCGGGGGCGGCGCTGCGGGCAGTTCCTGCGGTAAGGGTGCTGATGGCACGACGAACGGAGGTCCTGGTATTGGGCAGTGCGGCGCCGGTTCAGGAGCGGCCGGGAATTTAACACAGCAGCCACTACCTGGCGGCTTTCCCGGTGGTGGTGGCGGAAGTGACGGTGGTAACTTCGCTCCCAAGGGCGGCAATGGCAGAATTATTTTAACCTATACCTGTAGTGCCAGTGCGGGTTCAATTGGCAATGCACATACTATAGCTTACCCGCCTGAACTTGCACCTGATAAAATAACGAGTACTGTAAATCCTGTACTTCCGGTTGGTGGAATTATAGGGTGGCAACAAAGTACAGATAACATCAATTTTGTAACAGCAAAAACTGCTGATACAACAACTACCTATCGTTTTGATAAAGACAAACCAAAAACAACCACTTATTACAGGCGTGGTAATAATGCTTGTATAGCAGATGGTGGTTTCGGCAACTGGAGTGATACCGTTAAAATAATTGTAGCTAAATACAGTAATGGCACCGGAATACGTAATGGGAAAGTGAGCGGTTATGTAAAAGCAATAGATGGAAGTGGCATTTCCGGGCGTTGGGTATATGTAAAAAGCCTGACGCCACTTAAGGGAAGGGCGGTAGGTTATCTTGACAGTATTCAAACTTTCGGCAGCGACGGCCGGTTTGAAATGGATAGCATTTTTTATGGCGACCATTCTAATACGCAAGCTACGCCGCGGGATTCCGCCAACGTGCGTTTTCTTGTTTATTATGATACGTCAGACCATCATTTATATAAGCCGGTTTCTATACAATTAAGCAGTGCTGCACATATCTACCCTGACATAACATTTTTCGATTCTTCTTCATTCGGCATAAGAGGCCAGGTTTACCAAATTTGTGATAGTTGTTTAAATAGCAATAATAAAGTAGTTAAGATACAGGGTCCTATAGATAGTGTGCTGGTAAAAGCTGTTGCTCAAAACCATAATTCAAGCGATTCTTCTAAAACAGGTTATGCAAACGACCTTGGTACATACGGCAATTACAGTATTATAATTAAATACACAGATGCATAT
>DASZPC010000005.1:0-2163 GCA_035550455.1 Chitinophagales bacterium
GGTGTATGATTTCGATATACCCTGGAACATTGGCGTTAATTACCATTTTAACATAACCCACGGTACTTACTTTAACCCCGATACTATTGTAACGGTGCAAACTATAGCCATACAGGCCGATGTAAACCTAACCCCCCACTGGAAGGTAGCCGTAACCACTGGCTTTGACATAACGCATAAGCAAATAACCCTTACCAATCTTTCGGTAATACGCGACCTGCATTGCTGGGAACTTACCTTTAAATGGACTCCCGCCCTGCCTACTTTTTCGGCACAGCAATTCAGCATTGTGTTGCAGCCAAAATCGAATACGCTGAAAGACTTGAAAGTGCAGAAGAAGAACAGTTTACAACCGCTATAAAGGGCTTGTAATTTTAAAAGCCTGTGCATTAACAATTTTATGACACTGGTGTGACTAATTCATTGTCAGGTATTTTCAGCGAAAAATACTCCGTTTCAACGAAAAAATTATTTTTGTCGGAACCAAAAAAACCAGGCATGACTTTAAACCGTTACCCTCTACTTGTTTTTTTCATTTTAGCAGCCTCTCAACTTTTTGCCCAAAACGCCAAACTTACCGGAAAAGTAAGCGAAGAAAGCGGCGATGCATTAATAAGCGCCAACGTAGTTATTGACGCTGCCAAAGGCTGGGCTGCCGTAACCGATTTTGACGGTAAATACGAAATTGACCTGCCTGCCGGAACTTACACGGTTTCGTTTAAATACATAGGTAAGGACGAACAAAAAAAGACAGTTACCCTGGCTGCAGGTGAAACAAAGGTTTTAGATGTGGTAATGAAGGAGAAACAGGACATGATGAAAGAGGTGGTGGTAACGGGTAGCAAATACGAAAAACCGCTGGGTGAAGAAACGGTTTCGATGGATGTTATAAAGGGGGGATCGCTAAACAATCAAAACATTACAGACCTTGGCGCTGGTATGACCAAAGTGCCCAGCGTAACGATAGCGGACGGACAGGTAAATATACGCGGCGGGGCCGGATGGAGTTATGGAGCTGGTTCGAGGGTACAGGTGTTGATTGACGACCTGCCGCTGCTTACCGCCGATGCCAACGATGCCAAATGGAGCATTGTACCAATGGAAAACGTAGACCAGGTAGAAGTTATTAAAGGCGCTGCCTCGGCCTTATATGGCAGCGGCGCCCTTGATGGTATAGTAAACGTTAGAACAGCTTACCCGCTTGAAGAACCCTATTTCAGGATAAATGTATATGCCGGCATTACAGAAAAGCCCACCATTACCCCTGATTTAGCAGGCTGGTGGAGCAATAACCCCAAAGACCCGAACGGCATTGTTAACTTTTTCAACGTTATACATGGAAACCCATGGGGCACAGGCGCAAGTTTCGTTTACCGCCAAAAATTCGGACAGAACGATTTTGTGCTAAACGGCGCCATTAACAGCGGCACCGGCTTTGTTGATTCGAGCGACTCGCATGACATGCGGATAAACGCAAAATACCGCTACCGCTTTAAAAACATACCAGGCCTTAATATGGGTGTAAATGGCAGCGCATATTTCAGCTGGGGCAAAACCTTTTTCTTCTGGAACGGGCTTGACTCAAATGGCTACAAACCTTTCCCTAATACTATTACTGTTTACAAATCATACAGGTTTACAGTTGACCCTTTTATTGATTACTACGATAAAAAGGACAACCACATTAAGTTTTTAGGCCGCTTTTTTGATGCCACAAATACTAACAACACAGGACAGGGATCGGTACCCATTTTGTACTACACCGAATTGCAATACCTGAAGAAGTTTGATTTTAAGAAATTTGATATGCACCTTGTTGCCGGGGCCGTAAACACCTACGATGATGTAAACCCACCGAAAAATGCATCGGGTAGCTTATTCGGTAAAAACTCGGCCGATAACTTTTCGCTATACACTCAATTGGATTTCAAATTTTTCAAAAAGCTGAACGTAAGTGTGGGCGCCCGTTGGGAATATTTCAAGATGTGGCATTATGTGCAGGATTCTACCACAGGCGATCAGATTTTAGATACCGTTCAAACCTCTATCAAGCAATTGCCTTACCCTTTATTCCGGATTGGTTTGAACTACCAGGCAGCCGAGGCTACATACATCAGGGCTTCGTTTGGCCAGGGCTTCCGTTACCCTTCTATTGCTGAAAGG
>DASZPC010000006.1:0-1861 GCA_035550455.1 Chitinophagales bacterium
CTAAAAGCCCTGCGCCAATACCTTACTGAGGGTATTGGCGCAGTATTTTTAAACCGTATTAATTATTATTTTCTTACTACCAGTTGAGTGGTTGAAGTGTTTTGGCCTTGTTTAACCTGGATGAAGTAGATACCATCGGCAACCTGTGAAAGGTCGATATTGGTTTGAACATCAGAAATATTCATGGTTTTGATGGTTTGGCCAAGCGAGTTGATAAGGCTGATAGAAGTTTGGCCGTTTATTTTGCCCAGGTTAACAGTTACATTGTTTTTAGCAGGGTTAGGGTAAACACTGGTGTTAACCGTGTTGCCTGTTTGGTTAATGGCAGTGGCAACAGCGCCGTCAACTTGGGCAGTAGCTGTTTGCTGGCAACCGTTTACATCGGTTACAGTTACGGTGTATGCGCCGGGGGCAACATTACCTACAAACGAGGTAGTATCGCCATTGCTCCACAGGTAAGCATAGGGGCCAATACCCTGGGCAACATTATCAACCGATACTGAGCCGTTATCGCCGGTAGTAGCATCGTTAGCCGATACTGAAACCTGCAGCGGGGCAGGGATTGCCACTGTAGCGCTGGCCGAGGCAGAGCAACCGTTATCATCAGTTACAGTTAAAGTGTAGCTGCCGGCAGGCATTTGAGTGCCGATAGCAGTGGTTTCGCCGTTGCTCCAGTTAAATGAAAAATTTCCTGAACCACCTGTAACATTTGAAGTGATGTTGCCGTATATATTATTACAACCGGCGTTGAAAGCGGTAACAGAAACAGAGAGAGTAGTGGGTTCGCTGATTGTTTGAGAAACAAAAAAAGAGCAACCCGAAGCATCGGTAACAGTTAAAGAATAAGTACCGCCCGAAAGAGAAGATATAGAAGAAGAAGTTTCGCCATTACTCCACATATAAGCATAAGAAGGCGTACCCCCCTGTACTGAAACAGTTAAAGAGCCATTTCCGGCACCATTACAAGTTACATTATTTATTGTATCGAAATTAACCGCAGTTATAGCGCGACGTACCATAACAGTTATACTACTGGTGGTGGTAAAGCCTGCACTATCCATAGTAACCGTGTACACTGTACTGGCAGTGGGGTTAGCTGTAGTAACTGCACACGTAGGGCAGCTTAAGCCGGTAGCAGGCTCCCAGCTATAAGTGGCCGAGGCAGACCCTACAGCAGTAAGTGTGGTGGGCTGGCCGGCACAAACCTGCAATGCCGAAGCCGAGGCAGTTACCGTAATATTAACTATCGGCTCTATACCAATCAAAGCGGCTTCTTCGTAGCTAAAATCATATCCATCGGCAGCCAGGCTGGTAACGGCAAAATAACCGTTGCTTTCGCCATCCCATCCCCAGTTCATGTGCAGAAAATCATTGGCATCGTAACCATCGCATACCCAGGTGTGGCCACCATAGTATATGTCAAGGCCTTCGTATTGTACGGGACGGCCTTCATTTAATTCGTGCTCAATAACAGCCAACCAGCCCTCCGGAGTATAATCGCTTTCGCGGATGCCCTGTATAGAACTTGGATTGTAATTAAAATAGTTAACATAGGCCGACTGGGCGCATGGTTTCCAGCTTGGCACCTCGCTTTGCAATACATAAGCGCCGCTGCCCCCCTGGTTATCATCGCCGTAGTTCATAGCTACCGCCACCCCGCAATGGCGCATTAAAGTAGCTACTGCATCATTAGGGCCGGTTACCTGGGCGGGCATTGAATCCCACAGGTAAGTGGTAGCGCCAAAATTGGCCGACTGAACCCCATAGTTATGCGAGTAGGCCGGTTGTGCATTATTATATGAATATGAACCCGTGCCCTGTGCAGGGTAGTTCCAGTATTTCATTATTTGTGCCATAGCAG
>DASZPC010000007.1:0-5206 GCA_035550455.1 Chitinophagales bacterium
TTACCGCACCCACTTTTATGGTACCGATAGCAGCTATTCCGAAAAATCGGTAAGGCAGGTTTACAGGACTTACGATGCTTTGGTGTATTTTAAAAATGCCCAACCCAATAAAGCGAACATAGATATTAAACAAACACTGAACTTTAACTATCTGCAGGAAACCTTCGGCAAAGCGCACGAATGGTTTATAGCCGGGCAAACCGATTTTCAAAAAACCTTTAAGCAATATCACTCCATTATTGCCAGCTTCAATTTCGATATATCCGACCTTAAGAATGACTCGCTTACCCTGCAGCGCAATTTGTTTACGCCTATGGTAGGCTACGGGTTTAATAACGACGACTGGAAAGCCTGGGGGAAATTCGGGGTAACTATTGATGGTAAAACACCGGTTTTTGTAACCGATGTGCATATTGAAAAACGCCTTTACGAACATGCCATTATTGCCTATTTGGAATACAACCGCCGCGATAAGAAAAACTCGCTCGAAAGCTTAGCGCAGGTAAACCCTTATATTCAGCATTCGCTGCAAATAAAAAACTCGCCTACCGGCGATTTTGGTGCAGGCTTTAAAGGCACCGCTCAAAATTTATCGTACAACCTTGCCTTCCACTTGTTCCAGGTAAAAAACATGCCTTTCTTTATTAATGATAGTACCGATGCCAAGAGGTTTGTATCAGTTTACGACAACAATACTTTGGTTTACAACTTCCATTTCGAAGCTGGTTATAATGTAAAGGAATGGCTGCGCTTTTTAGTAATGGGCGATTATAATTACTACCACTTGCATACACAGGCACAGCCCTGGTACCAACCGGCTTTTACAGGCGTTTTCCGCGCCAATTATATCTGGAAGAATAAAATAAGCGCCACGCTGGATGTTTATGGTTTAACTAATTCTAACGCGCTACTACCCGAAGGGCAGGTGCGAAAAATTAAGGGCACTGCCGATATTAACCTCGGCTTTGAGTATTTTTTCAGCAGGCATGTATCTTTCTTCGCTACGCTTAACAACATAGCCAACATCAAATACCAAAGCTGGTACCACTACCCTACTTATGGCATCAACGGCATGGTAGGTGGCAAGTTCTCGTTTTAAGTTTTTTACAACATCGGGGTATCAATAAAAATGCGGATGTTGTTTTTGTCGTCCTTGCTGTGTTCTTTCATGGCCTCGTAAGTTTCGGGGCGGTCATAAATAACAAAGTACACAAAGGGGTCGTACACAATGCTCTTTTTAATATCAAAATAAGGGTCGCCTTCTAATGCGTTCAACACTGTAACCTGCACCTTGTGCTCTTTACGGTATATATAAGCAGCCCCTTTTATCATTCTCTTTACGCTGGCAGGGTCATCGCCAACCAACAAGGTAGGGTAAAGTATTTTATCAGTAATCTTAATAGCATCAATCAGCTTAAAAATACCCTTTGGGTTTTGCAGTTTCAGGTGCATGTAATCGCCCCAGTTAATAAAGAAACCTGCCGCCTCAATTTTGCCATTGGCATCTTTTAGTGCATAAATCCTGCTACTGGGCGATGAAGACAAGATGCGGTTAACCATGCTCCTGAAATTTGCCTCGGTATGCAACTGGTTAAACACAAACTTGCTACGCTGCTGTTGCGAAAGGCGGTAGTATTCCTTCAAAGCCGCTTCATCATTCGATATATCCACCAGTTTTTCAGCGTAACTGTTGTTACCTATTATCAGGTTAATGTGCGTATTGTTGTGCATCGGGAAGGTTTCAAAAAACTTCCCATGCCTTTCACTATTCATTTTTAAAGCATCATTAATGGCCTGGTTTTCGCGGCCCATAGAGGCATATACAAAATGTATATCGTTCAGCGTAACAATATCCAGCAGTATGCTGAACATAGTGGTAAAAATGCGCTTACGCCTGTAAATAGGCTGGCCGTTCACCGTGCGCTCGCTTAACCGCAGTACATTGTAGTAATACCCTTTATGCACCTGCCCATCCGGCGAGGTAAAATCAATATGGTTGGCATGTATATAGCCAATCATATTGTAGTCGCGGTTGCCATTGGCGCCAGTACTATCCTGCGGATGGAGGATTACCACAATAATGGCATCATCAAAAAAGTTTTGTACCGACTCGGGAAAGTGATGGAAATAACTTTGAAAGGTTAGCTTCCCCTCCCCTTTCTCATTCACGTGCTTTTCGGGGACAGAAACCACCTCGCGGCATTCGCTGTAAAAAAATTCAGCATCATTACGCAGGTTAAAATGCGATAGCACCGACGAAATTTCTTTCATCAGCCCAATAGGAAAAGCCATCATTACCAAATCGCCCTCAAAGGTATCATCGCATTCAATATCTCGCTCTATGTATTTTAACTGTTCTGGGTTGGCAGCATCTTTACCTTCAATGTAATAGTACTTTCTTTTTTTCATCGGGGTTTGGTTTAATGTCAATATGGGCATGTGTGCCCTTTGTATGGTTTTGTAAAGTAAAAATAAAATCTGTGCTTAAAAGGCAGTGGTGCATTAACGGTATTTATTGTTAACAGCTTTCAACTACCCGGCTGGTTTAATGCTGATATTGAAAATTAAGCAGGCCAAGTTTTTTACCCACCTTATAAAATTTATCAATCATAAAATCAAGGTGCGCATCATTGTGCGTAGCCATATAACTGGTACGAAGCATTTGCATACCGGGCGCTGTGGCAGGGGAAATAAAGGCATTTACAAACACGCCTTCATCATACAGCATCCTCCAGGCAGTAAAGGTGTTATCATCATCGCCAATAATAATAGGCACAATGGCGGCCAGACCATCAATTACATTAAAGCCCACATCGCGCAAACCCTGCCTTACTTTTTCGGCATTGTTTCTAACCTTTCCAGCTAATTCGGGGTGCTCTATTAAAATATCAAGCGCGGCGCTTGCTGCTGCCACCGAACTGGGGATGGGCGACGCGGAAAAAATAAGCGCAGGCGATTTATGCCTCAAATAATTAATAACCCGTTCTGGCCCGGCCACAAATCCGCCCAGCGAAGCCAGTGTTTTACTGAATGTGCAAACTATCAGGTCAACATCTTCCCGGGCATTGTAATAGTGTACAGTACCCCTGCCACCCTCGCCCATAACACCAAAACCGTGGGCATCATCTACAAAAATACTGGCATTAAACTTACGGGCCAACTCCTTTAGCTCATCCAGTTTTACAATATTGCCATGTGCACTAAAAACGCCATCGGTAACTATCAGTTTATTGGCATTTTCGGGTATTAGCGCCAGTCGTCGCTCAAGGTCGGCCATGTCGTTATGCTTATAGCGTATAACATGCGCCTGGATGGCTGCCGAAAGCATATTACCTGCCACTATACTGGCATGGTTATCTTTATCCGATAGTATGTAATCGCCTTTACCAGCCAAAGGGAATATCACCCCCTGCCCTGCCTGGAAACCTGTACTAAACAGCAGCGCGGCCTCCTTACCCATAAAATGGGCAATTTTTGCCTCCAGTTCAATATGCAGGTCAATAGTGCCTGTAAGGAACCTGGAGCCAGAACAGCTTGTACCATATTTTTCAAGGGCCTTAACCGCAGCCTCTTTAACCCTTGGATGAGTGGTTAAACCCAAATAGTTATTAGAGCCTGCCATTACCACTTCACGCCCTTCCATCATTACCACTGGGCCCTCGCTTTCCTGAATTGGCCGGAAGTAAGGATAAACCCCCTTGGCCTTTACTACTTCGCTGTAGTTATAATCATAGCACTTATCAAATATTCCCATAACCCGGTTTTAGTGAAAAAATCGCTTTCTTACCAAACGTTGTTAGGGCAAAAATGGTATTTTTTAGTGAAAATTTCGCAGATTGACTTAAAAGGCAATAGAAGCTGTTAATAATATTAGCATAGGATGTATAAAAAGAAAAGGTTTTGAGCCGTTTTAATTCAAAAACAGTCCAAAACCTTAGAAATAAAGTTGAAAACTTTAACCTAAAGAAAGGTTAAACTTAACGCTCAACTACAAACCGCTGCCTGATACCCTGCCCATTTGAACTGAGTTGAAGGAAATATAAACCTGCGCTGTACTGCGAGGTGTTTATCAATTTATAAGTTTTACCATTGCCGGTAAAGGTGGTTTTGTACAATTCCCTGCCCGATAAATCAAACACAGACATTACATAAGTAGCAGACTGCGCGACTTCTATTTCAACATTCAGCGATGTGCGGGTAGGGTTAGGATATAAAGTAAGCGTGGTTGTTACTCCGTTTATAGTGGCTATACCAGAGGTAAGGTCTTGTACGGTAGCGGTTGAACGCTGCATACAACCAAACGAATCTATTACAGTAACCCGGTAAGTGCCTGGTGCAAGGCCGCTGATGGTATCAGTAGATTCGCCATTGTTCCAGTTAATGCTGTATGGGGCTACACCACCAGCTATTGCAACTTCTGCTTCGCCATCGTTACCGGTTGAACCTGCATTGGTACCTGTGGTAACTGTTAACGCGGTTGGTTCCTGGGCAATAACTACAGAAGCAGTAGCAGTTTCGGACCCGGAAGTAACAGTTACTGAATAAGTACCCGTACCTACATTATTTATGGTATAAGAATTAGCTGCGGTGTTCCACTCATAAACATAAGGCGAAGTAGGTGAGCCACCGGTGGCATTGGCCGTTACCCTGCCGGTAAGCGAGTCGCCAAAGCACAGGTTGCGGCCGTCGATAGATACAGCCAGTGCCGAGCCAGTTGAGTCAACTACCAGGTAGTAATTATTAAACTGGGGCATTTGTTGAAGGCTGCCATAGCTGGAGGTATCTTCATTAACCCCCAACAAAGGGATGGAAAGGTGGGCCCATATTTTGCCTATTGCGCGGATATTATAAACACCGGGCGTATCAGAGGTGGTGCCGCTGAATTCCACACAGCCATAACCGCCCCCGGGCAATACCCCGGGGTTCTTTACCCAGGTAATACCATTGGGCAGGCCGTTAATTGTATCTAACCTAACTGAATCTACCCTAACCGAAACATCTACAAACCCGCCAAAATTCATGCTCATGGTGTCTGGTATCAGCCCTTGCACGGTTTGGTCGTACAACGAATCTTTTACAATATGCGGCAGGTGCTGTGCCGAAGGGTACATACCGGGCGCTGTTAAAAGGGTGGTATCGATATTACATTGGGCGTTGGCAAAAGCAAACAGGCCCATTAACACCGGAAGAAGTAGTATTCTTTTCA
>DASZPC010000008.1:0-4670 GCA_035550455.1 Chitinophagales bacterium
TACCCCACCGGTTACCCTAATGCCACTTACCCTGACCCGCTGGCATTGCAAATAGGGAGCGTGGTATCGCCTACGCTGCAAGGGCCATCGGTAAACATGGGCATTGCCATTACCAGTTCATCGGACTTTTACCAGCTAACATCGGGCAACTACGACCAGGCGCCTAACACACCGGCCGGGCATGAGTTAACTTTTATACGCGAAACATCGTTACAAACGCAGGCCTATTCCACTTCTATTATTAATGCGGCCAATGCGCAACAAAACCTTTCAACGCTTTATCCCACAGCCGGGGCTAACGCACTTGCCGACCAGCTTAAAATTGTGGCACAGTTAATAGGCGGTGGGCTACAAACCAAAGTGTACATGGTTAGTATAGGCAGTTTTGATACACACAGCGCCCAGGTTAGCGCCACCGGTGGCAATGAAACCGGTACCCACGCTAATTTGCTTTCGCAACTTTCAGTGGCCATTAATGCTTTTATGGACGATATTACTTTAATGCAAAAAGCAGACCGGGTACTTGGTATGACTTTTTCGGAATTCGGGCGAAGGATAATTTCCAACGGCAGCCAGGGCACCGACCACGGTACTGCCGAGCCTGTGTTCCTTTTTGGATCTCAGGTAAAAGGTGGCTTTATTGGCAGTAACCCGGTAATACCTCAAAACGCCGGGGTGAACGATAATATAGCCATGCAAACCGATTTCCGGTCGGTGTATGCATCCGTACTGAAGAACTGGTTTTGCGTACCTGATGATGAACTGAATAACACCATGCTGGCCAGCTACCCCATACTGGATATTGTAAATACAAGCTGCACCACCACCGGTATAAACAGCCTTCATGCCACCGGCAGCAATGCCTTGCGCAACTATCCTAACCCTGCCAATAACAGCACCATTGTTGAGTTTGAAACCACCGGTGGAAACTTACAGATAAAGCTTTACAACGAAGTGGGGCAGGAAATTGAAACGATTGTGGAAGGCAGTTATGCCGCAGGCACTTACCAAATTGAAGTAGATACCCATAACCTGCAAAGGGGGATTTATTTTTATACCCTGCGCCAGGGCCAGCAACATATTACCCAACGTATGCTGGTAATGTAAAACAAAAAGGCAGCCCCTTTACGAAAGAGGCTGCCCGGCTTTGCTAGTGCGTGTGTATTATTATGGGGTAAGGGCCGGTTTAGTTAAGGCAAACCTGGGTAAGGTTGTAGGGGGTTACAAGGGCCAAGCGCATCATTTCAAGGGTATCGTTGTATTTTTCCCATTGCTCATAGGTTTTCTCCACCTCTTCAATCAGTAAGTTGTAGCGGTCAATTACCATGTTGCAAACCGAAACGAATTCTTCCTGCCTGTTGGCCATGTTTTGCATAGAGCCCAGGAACTGCATTTCATCGCTATCGTGCTTTTCAAAATCGAGGGAATAATTGTTTGGCGATTCGTGAATACCGGCTTTAAAGTCCATGTAATCTTTAAATATGGCTGAGAGTTGTTCGTCTTTTTCATCGAGTGGCGCAAAAATACTTTGCATAGCACCGCTCTCGGCAGAAAGCCTGGCAAGCTCGTTGTGAAAATCTTTCAATAAAATTTTAAACGAAGCAGCTTCCTGTAACATGTGCTCGGCCTCCTGCTTATCGGGCATCATGCTTTTCATCATCTTATTGGCTTTTTCGCCCAAGTGGTTCATACGGCCTTTAATGGCTTTAAAGCGTGCAATAACACGTTTAATGTGCAGGTCGTGCGATTCGTACTGCTTCATTAACATATCATAATCTTCGCACAGTTCATTTACAAAATTGTGCAGGTTGGTATAGCGGTCAAGCATTTGCTCTTCGTAAGGATGGAAAGGTTTCTGCTCATCGTAAGCTATTTCGATGGTGCGGAGAGGATGTTGTATTTTTTTGCTAACCATATTGGGTGTTTATGTAAGGTTAAATTAACATGGCGCAAGGCAGTTGTCAAGGCTAAGGTTACGCTAAATACCCTTAATAAAACAAGCCCTGTATTGTGTTTGCCGCCAGTATGGTTTGTGGCACACTTAAAACGCTCATTTTGAGCATAAAAAAGCGGTTGACAACAATAAAAGCCAATGTGAAAATTATAAAAATACCAGAGGCCTTTTAAACCCTGGCGCAGAAATTATATCGAACCCTTTATAAAATACATGAGTTATGAAAAGCATACTGTTTAAAACGTTAGTAGTAATGCTGATTGGCATTGCCTCAATTGAAACCGCCAGCGCAGGGCCTGTTTACCGCCGCGCCTGCGCCCCCAGGGTTTATTATGCCCCCAGGGTTGTGCCAGCCCCCCGCTATGTACCTGCCCCTGTTTATTACCACCGGGCAGTATGGGTACCCGGCCACTATATAATAGGCCGCCGTGGCGCCAGGATTTGGGTGAGGGCGCATTGGGAATAATTAAAACCAACACTGAAAAATTTACTACAGCCCGGGCAAAAACACCCGGGCTATTTTTTTGCTAAAAAAAATTTAAGAGAAATACTTTGCGCTATTAATTGAGGCTTAATGTTTTGGCAAGATTTTTATCTTAGCAAAAATTCAGCAAAACATGATGTTACGAAGGATTACCCCCCTACTTGCTATTATTGGTATTATAGCAGCAGCCAGTTCATGTAAAAAAATTACTGAAAGCCAGTTGATTAACGGGCTTTGGCGTATTAATTATGTTTACATAGACTCGTCTACAACTAATTATATCAGTACTTTTCCGGGGTATTCGCAGGGGGCGGGCTGCTGTTCGTACAAAATGGATTTTCAGGATAACGGCGGCTGCACTGCTTATTACATAGTAAACGATAGTGTAAAATATGTGGCGCCCGGAAGCTGGCGACTGCTTACTTACAGCCAGGTTTATATGAAGGTTGACAATTTTATTGACGGCACTTTTGATATTACCCGCCCTACGGGTAAGCACTGGATATTAAATTCAGATGCTAACCATATTAAAGCCTACGATAACGTAAACCCGCAGTTAGATACCACCTCTACCCAAATTGATATGACGAAGATATAAGGCTGTAATTATTTCTTCTGCCCTTCGTATTGCTGCACTTCTTCGTGGAAGAATTCGAGTTTTACACCGGCGGTTTTGAACATTTCTTCGCTTTCGCTGCCCGCGTGGTACTTGCGCTGGCAAACCACGCGCTTAATACCGCAGTTGATAATAAGCATAGCGCATACACGGCAGGGGGTCATCCGGCAATATAAAGTTGCGCCTTCCAGGGCCACGCCGCGTTTGGCAGCCTGGCAAATGGCGTTTTGCTCGGCATGAACGGTGCGCACACAATGTTCGGTAACAGTACCGTCTTCGTGAATGGTTTTTTTCATTTGGTGGCCTACCTCATCGCAGTGCGGCAGCCCCACCGGCGAACCTACATAGCCGGTAACCAGCAGTTGGTTATCGCGGGCTATAACGCAGCCACTACGGCCCCGGTTGCAGGTGGCGCGCTTGCTGATAGCGTCCATAACTTCCATAAAATATTCATCCCAACTGGGGCGCACATAGTGTTCGGTTTTAGCTTCACTCATAATCAAGTTGTTTTAATCTATATAATTCCAACCTCAAAGGGGTTTTAAACCTCTTCGGGATTCACATCAAATAATTTGTTTCAATACTTCATCAATTTGCCGGTATAATTCATCGAAACTGCCGTTGTTAACAAACTTATAGTCGGCAAGGTTCATGCAGGCGCCAAGGTTTTGTTTGTTAGGGTCGGTGGAGTTCATCTCCCTCGCTTCGTTCTCTACAAAGGTTTCAAAACTTATGCGGTCGGTTTCGGAAGCGCGCTCTACAATACGCTGGTAGCGCAGTTTTTGCCCGGCATCAACAGCAAACAAATAAAATTTGCCCTTGGCCCGCAGCGCGGTTATTTCGCCCACGGTGCGTATGCTTTCAATAATACAATCCTCGCCGCTTTCGCTGGCTTCGCGGTATAATTCTTCGGCAATAAAACTGGGCGTGTTTTGGGCGCGCAGCTCATTGGCCGTAGCCACCAAGGTATCGCGGTTTACCTGCTGCCCATGCGCCTTTATAATGCGGCTGAGGTATTCCCTTACTGAAAAATGTTTGAAATGATGGTGCTGTGTAAGGTAATCAACTATAGTACCCTTGCCTGCGCCTAAAGTGCCTGTAATGCCAATAATTTTCAAACCGCCGTATTTTTAGTGAAAATAACTACTAAAGCCTTGCCATTGTGGCCCTGTTTATAACTTGATAGGGGCTGTGGGAAAAGTGGGGAGCAAAACTGTTTTACGGTTTCCTGTTTGCTGTTTCCTGTTTGCTGTTTGCTGTTTACAGTTTTTTATTCCCGGCTTGGGTGTTGAGACGTGAGTTGGGGGGAGTTTCAAATTTCAAGTTTCAAATTGGCCGCTACCTGCACCCCCTAACCTGCCGCAATACAGTTTTTAGTTTACGGTTTACAGTTTCGGGTTCCAGATTTCAAATTACCGAACTGACTAATTATCGAATTCCCGCCATTTCCCAATTATCAAATTGCCTAATTCGCCTACATTTGCCGCCATGAAAAACCGGAGTATAGGGTTAATAGTGGTGTTGGCGCTGGCTGCCATAGTATTTGTATTTAACCGGGGCGCAGTAGCATACAGGGGCATGGATAATTTTACGATGGAGCCGCTTGGGGCCGGTTA
>DASZPC010000009.1:0-2668 GCA_035550455.1 Chitinophagales bacterium
TAGCAGTTGCCACGCAACCTGTTACACAACGCTGGTTATCTACTGTATTAAAAGGACAATATTGATTATAGTTAGGTTCCTGGCCCCAGTTAGTCTTTAACATGGGGGCTACACCTTTGTTTTCTTTAGCGCCTGCACTTACGGGGCCATGGCTGTAAGCAACCCATAAACCCTGAATAGCCGCATTAACCACGTTAGCCCTTTGCGCTACTGAACGGATATGGGTGGCCGCGTGGTCCATCCAAACCTTCACAGCACTGCTGTTATTTGCCTGATTGAAACTATTTTCAGTTGAGTAAGCCAGTATGGGGGTTACATGATCATCGGCCGATACGATTACAAAACCTTTAGGGCTGATATTGAAAATGTAAAAATCGGCGGCGCCGTTACTTTGTGTGCTGGTAAACTGTAGTGTGGCGTTTACTGCCGACCTTTGGTTTTGGGTTACTTTGGGGCTGATAAAGTTAACCGCTACTGTTTTAGCAGTTTCAACGGTTACATTCCCCGCAAAAGCACCTCCGAAGATGGTGAGGAAGGTTAAAGTAAGTGTCAGAGTTTTTTTCATTGGGGTTATTCTTATGTATTTAATATAACCTCCGGCCATAGTTTTGTAAAGGCTCAGAACCAAGTTTTTTACAACTACTTTACAAGGTGCGCCTTTAGCGTTTTCCGGGTTGGTAAAGATGCACAAAAACACCCCAGGTACCACACTATTAAGCCCTGCTTTTACAAATGCCGCTTGTATTTAGTTAAATAAGGATTACAAATATTAGGGAGCAGCTACGAATGGCCTTTATTGCTGTTATAGAACCCCTTCTGTCCCCCTAGCGCTCCGGCCAGGGTGAAACACCTAAAAGGGAAACCAGGGCCAAGAGAAATTACGCTGTAAAGGATTATAAAATAGCCCCGGCTGGCAACTTACCCCACATCCCCGGTAGGCCGGGGATGGCGGAGGTAAGCCGTTTTGCTGACACCACAAATGTAAAAACCATTTCTCAATATGATTAAGGGAAAGGATATTTATTTTCTGTTATGCACAAAAATAACAAATATTAAAACCCTTACCACCTTTACAGCAAATTATTAACCAAACATTCGTTAAAGCTGCCAGTAGTAGCATAACCACACTGCGTGTACACTTTAAGTGCAGCCCCGTTACCGGCGTGTACATTCAGGCCAATTTGAGTGGTTTGCCCATACAACCTATTGGTAAGTGTCGCGGTGAGCCTGCGGGCAATGCCCCTGCCGCGATGGGCCGGATGGGTGGTAATATTGCCCAGTGCCGAAATATTATAATGCGGAGAATATATGTGGGTACCGGCTACGGCCACCAATAATTCAGCATGGTAATAACCAAGATAGTACCCTTTTTCGAGCATATACCCTTCAAACCAATTGCCGGGGTAGGCCTCGTGGTAAAGGCGCAAAACTTCTTGCATCTGGCCAATGCCTATCCGCCTAATGCCTGTGCCTTCTTCGGTTAAAGGCAGTTGGCCCAACATCATGCGGTAATGCAGCCCGTAATGTTTGGCAATGCTGAACCCATCCAGTTCATCTAAAACACCCGGCGAAAGATGGGAATAAAATTGTGCCGGAAGTTGCGGTTGAATACGCCGGAGCAACTCCCGTACAATACCCAGGTTATTATGTGCCATGGCCAGCACGGTGGGGATTTCGCTGCCATTAAAAACCAGCACCACCGCTTGTATTTCGCCCTTATAATTAGCTGAAAACCACTGGCAGCGCCCCCAAAATTTATCATCGAGGTCGCCAATAAAATACAGGTATGTGGACACCGACTGCCCGAAAAAATGAAGCAGCTCTTGCTTTGTATGTTTTTCCCTGATTATCACAGTGGGTGAATATGCTAATTATAATCAGCAGCGGGGTGGTTAATGGCCTTTTTGAATTTTCACATAAAAATGTGAAGTTATAATTGCGTGTTTTGTTGCATCAGGGCAGGCGCTACCTTATATTTGGCATTATGGCCGGTTTAAGCAGCTTTTTGGGTTTGTGCAGCAATTTAAATTTGAATTGTATAACTAATTGATTTTGTGTGGGTTATCTATTTATCTATCTAAAGTAGATAACATACTGAAAATCAATATATTATGATTAAAAAGTAGATAATTTAGACCCTTTTAGACGGTTTTTAGAGCCCAAATAGATGCTTATATTTAGTTAACCCGTTTTAAAAACCCATTTTGTTACACTGAACCATAGCGGCAAAAACCGGCCTTATGTTCAATTATACCAGATTTGCTTAAAATACCAGCCATGCTTAAAAAAACCCTTTATGTGCTTGCCGCCATTATTGCCCTGCTTGTTATAGGTTTTATAACACAGCTAAAGGGCGATATACCCCTTGATAAGCTGAAAGCCGATTTAGCGCAGCCGCCCTCGAAGTTCATTCGTATTGATGGCATGGATGTGCATTACCGCGATGAAGGGGCCGGCTACCCGGTAGTGCTGGTGCATGGCATGTCGTCATCGCTACATACGTGGGAAGACTGGACGAAAGTGCTTTCGAAAAAATATCGCGTGGTACGCATGGATTTACCGGGTTATGGCTTAACAGGCCCCAATGCCAATAACGATTACAGCGCCGCTTATTATGTAAAGTTTATGCAGGAGTTTTTGGACAGCATGGGCATTAAAGATTGCTATA
>DASZPC010000010.1:0-2766 GCA_035550455.1 Chitinophagales bacterium
AACAGGCTGAATACCGAGGGTAAACGCATTATGTGCGTAGTTGACAGTACCGCAACCAACGAGGGGCGGGAAGAAATATTTGTAAATTTTGAAGCTGGCGGCAAAACCTATACCATTAGTAAAAGGGTAAAAACCAACATTAGCAAAGGCGATTCGGTACCGGTATATTACATGGAGGAAAACCCTTCGGTAAACGGCATAAGCAGCGAATAAAACGGGATGAACAGGCGCAGGTTTACAATTAACTCGGCATGGCTGGCTGGCGGAACATTGCTTTTGCCGCGCATATTAACGGGCGCAGCAGAACAGACCTATGTATCCAAAAGGCCGCTTCAACGCAAATTTACCAGCGATGCTGTGGAGGCGCTGATTGCAGAAGTAAAGAAAAACACAGGGCCAGAACTTGGCTGGATGTTTGAAAACTGTTTTCCGAACACACTTGATACCACTGTAAACTTTGAACAAAATAGTGACAAGCCCGATACCTACGTTATAACCGGCGATATAAATGCCATGTGGCTGCGCGATTCATCTGCACAGGTAAATCCGTACCTGCCTTTATGCAAGGACGATAAGCACCTTAGTAATATGGTGGAGGGGCTTATAAGGCGGCAAACAAAATACATACTGCTTGACCCCTACGCCAATGCTTTTTATAAAGATGCCCACAAAGTAAGCCAATGGCATACCGACCTGACTGATATGAAGCCCGGCGTGCATGAGCGAAAATGGGAACTCGACTCGCTGTGTTATTGCATAAGGTTAGCCTACCATTACTGGAAAATTACCGGAAACGCCGTTCAATTTGATGACGACTGGTATGCGGCCATGAAATTGGTGCTAACCACTATGCGCGACCAACAACGGAAAAACGATAAAGGCAAATACCGTTTTCAACGCCGTACTGAAACGCAAAGCGATACGCTGCCGGGCGCAGGATATGGCAACCCCTGCAAGCCGAATGGAATGATATGTTCCGCCTTCCGCAATTCGGATGATGCAGCCATTTACCTGTATAACATACCTGAAAATTTATTTGCCGTAAGCGTACTGCTACAGTTAGCCGAAATACTGGGCGCCATTGGCGATAAGGACCGGCTTGGGGCAGAATGCATGGCCCTGGCCGAAGAAGTTGAAAAAGCCACCTTAGCCTGGGGGGTAGTTGACCACCAGGAACTGGGGAAAATATATGCCTACGAATGTGATGGCTATGGCAATTACCTGATGATGGAAGATGCGGGCGTACCCGGTTTGATTACCATACCCTATTTAGGTTTTGGAGCAGTTACCGACGAGACCTATAAACGTACCCGCATGTTTGCCTTAAGCCAAAGCAACCCGTATTTTTTTAAAGGCAGCGCCGCCGAAGGCGCCGGCAGCCCGCACTTGGCCTGGAAAGGGAATATGATTTGGCCAATAGGTATAATAAGCAGGGCCATTACCAGCAATGATGATGATGAAATAAAACACTGCCTGAACATGCTTAAAACCACCCATGCCGGTACGGGTTTTATGCATGAGGGCTTTAACAAGGATAACCCGAACAATTTTACGCGCCACTGGTTTGCGTGGGCCAATAGTTACTTTGGCGAAATGATTTGGAAAGTTTACCGCGAAAGAAAAGAATTGCTGGCGTCTTTTTAAACCGTGCAGGCAACTGCTTGTTATAGCAGGGCCAGCCAGTTTGCATATCAATGTTTAAAAATTGTTTTTGGCCGGACCATTATTATAGGCTTATAACCCTATTTTCGTTTTATGAGTTACCTTGAAGAATTGAATGAAGCCCAGCGTGCCGCGGTAGAAAATGTGGAAGGCCCTACGCTGATTGTAGCAGGGCCGGGCTCGGGCAAAACACGGGTATTAACCTACCGCATTGCCCATTTACTAAACCTTGGGGTTGACCCTTTTTCAATACTGGCGCTTACGTTTACCAACAAAGCCGCCGAATCAATGCGCCACCGCATTGAAAAAATAGCAGGCACCGATGCCCGGAATTTATACATGGGCACCTTTCACTCGGTATTTGCCCGCATACTGCGTGTTGAAGCGCCCAAAATTGGCTATCCTGCCAACTTTACAATTTATGATACGGAAGATTCGAGGTCGCTGGTAAAAACCATTATCCGCGAGCAGGGGCTGGATGATAAAGTGTATAAACCTAACCAGGTTTTTAATCGTATTTCATCGGCCAAAAACTCGCTGATTACCCCCGGTAAGTATATAGAGGATGCCGATATACTTGCAGAAGACCGGAATGCGAAAAGGCCTGCCACTGCCAATATATATAAATTATACTGTGAGCGTTGCTTTAAAAGCGGGGCTATGGATTTTGACGACCTGCTGTTAAACACCCATGTAATACTGGAAAAATTTCCGGATGTACTATACAAATACCAGCACAAATTCAGGTACGTGCTGATTGATGAGTTTCAGGACACCAACTATCTGCAATATTCCATAGTGAAACGCATTGCCGATGTTTTTCAGAATATAACCGTAGTAGGCGATGATGCGCAAAGTATTTATGCGTTTAGAGGAGCCACCATTGATAACATCCTGAATTTTGAAAAGGATTTTCCGGAATTGCAGGTGTTTAAACTGGAACAGAATTACCGCAGCACCCAAAACATAGTAAAGGCTGCCAACGAATTAATACACCGCAATAAAAACCAGTTAAAAAAAGAGATTTGGACACAAAACCCGCAGGGCGATACCATAAAAGTAGTGCGCACACCCAGCGATAATGAGGAAGGCCGCTGGGTAGCC
>DASZPC010000011.1:0-8256 GCA_035550455.1 Chitinophagales bacterium
GCCTGTTGGTTCCATGCGGTAAAAATTGGCTGTATTAACAGGTGTGGCTCTTAATGTGCCCCCCACCACTCTAATCTTCTGCCCTTATAAAAGCGCTATTGTTTTATAAACCTGGTAAAGGCCACAATCCGGTCGTATTTATCATAAGCCCGTAGCAGGTATATACCGGGGGCAAAGGTTTCAACCGATGGCGGAACAGGCTTTTCGGCATCCTGGGTAAATATTTCCTCGCCTTGCAGGTTGAAAACTTTTAAATAAGCAATATCGGTACCGGTATGCGATAGTTTGGTCAACTCGCGCCTGAAAGGCTCAGCGGTGTAATCGCTGTCAATATTGGTGGTTAGTTTTTCCATCAGGTTAAATGCACCGCCAAGTTTCCATAGTTCTTTTCCATGTGTATCATCGGTGGCAGAAAAAAACAAGGTGGTGTCGCTGCAATAAAAATTTCCAGGGTCTGAGGAGCAACGCCCCGGGCAAATTTCATTCAGCATCTGTGTCCCTTGGGCTGTTCCATCAGTTACCCATAGTTCGCAACCCTTGTCTATGCCACCTGCACAGAAGTAAATACGCCCCCCCGACTTAAACAATTGCCGTGGTTCTAAAATGCTTTCTTTAATACCTAATAAGGGGGCTAATGTATGGGTGCCGGTGTCGGTAAGGTCAGTAACCCAAAGTTGGGGGCCTGTACCACTGGTATCAAGGGCGGTAAAGTAAAGTTTATCGCCCATAGTGGTAAGGTTTTGCGGGGCACTTCCTTTACTGCCCGGATAAATATCTTTAAGCATGGTGGTACCCATGGCTGTCCCGTCGCTGGTCCAAAGTTCACTGCCATAAGTAGGGGTGTTTGCGGCAAAAACTAACTTGTCTTTAAATATAACTAACCCGCTTGGCCCGCTGTTGTTGCCATCTTTGGCAAAGGGCATAATTAACTCAGTACCTTCGGGCGTGCCGGTGGTTTTCCATAGCCCGGTACTTATAGGCGTCCCGGCACTCAGGTATATAGTGCCGTTATATTTTACGCCTTCGCCAAGGCCATTAGCCCCCTCGTTCAGCATTGCAACCGTCAGGAAAATTGTACCATCGCTGCTGCCATCGCTTACACAAAGGCCGTAACCCTCTTTGCCATCATTAGCAGTAAAAAAAACAAGGTTGCTGTCGGTAAAAAAACTTTGCGGGTTCGAACTGTTTATACCAGTATATAAATCCTTTACCATTACGGTGCCGCTGTCAGTACCATCGCTTTTCCATAACTCGGTTCCATGTATGCCATCGTTAGCAGCAAACCACACAGTGTTGCCCGCTTTTGTTAATTGTAATGATGTGGATGAACTTACCGGGCCTGTATAAATATCCTTAACCAGGTACGTACCGAATTCGGTACCATCGCTGCGCCATAATTCAAAGCCATGCTGGCCATCGTTGGCAAAAAATAAAACCTGGTTCCCCAGGGCTACCAGCTTACTGCTGGTGGCATTTATTTCTTCGGCATACCTGCACCCACTGGCCGGGCCGGGGCCTGTGTTATGTACCATCATAGTCCCTTTTTCGGTGCCATCGGTTTTCCACAATTCGTAGCCGTTAAGGCCATCGGTGGCAATAAAAAGCGTGGTGTTGTTAATGCGGGCGAAACCTTCAGGGTTACTGCCCCCTTCGCCAATATTTATATCCTTAACCATTATCTGGGCCCGGCAGGTAATAACCACAAAAAACAGGCAGGCCGCAAAAAGTTTTTTCACTTACGTATCAAAGTTTAATCGGTTCAAATATAGGGTAGCGGGAGTTGATACTGAAATATGCCTTGAAAGGCACCTGTTTTTATATGAAACAGCAGGGGCAGTTCGCAGAAGTTTTTATTTTTAAGCCATTGAAAACTCCCGCTGTGAACCTGGTATTATTCGATTGCCATAAAACCCGCGAAAATTTATTGCCGCTTACTTATACCCGTCCGGTAGCCGATGTAAGAGTGGGTATTTTAACTATACGCGAGAAATGGGAAAGGCTGCTCGGGCAATCTTCTTTTTCGTTGACCGAAGCTTACTTGCTGGGCAAATTTCCGCCTTTAGGGGCCGGGTCGGACGCATTATATGTAAATGGGGCAGTTTTGCCCAATACAGAATTGCTGGCAGCCATACAAAACCTGGGGGCGCTGCAATTGCTTACAGCAAATGGCCAGTTACTGGCCTTTAAAACCGAAAAGGGCCACCTTAACTACGAAAACTTTGAGGCCATTGCAAAAAGCTTTACTGCTGTTGAATACAGCGGGCCCTTGGTACGTATTAACAACACCTGGGATATTTTTAAACTAAACGGCGAAGCGCTGAAAGCAGATTTTGAGCTGCTGACTAAGGGGCGGGAATCACAACCGCTAAGCAATACCAACCAGGTTATTGGCGATAAGGCAAATATATTTTTAGAAGAGGGCGCAAAAGTGGAATGTTCCATATTGAACAGCAGTACCGGGCCTGTATATTTAGGCAGGGATGCGGAAATAATGGAAGGCTGCGTTATACGCGGCCCTTTTGCCTTATGCGAACATTCGGTTATGAAAATGGCTGCCAAAGTTTACGGGCCTACCACGCTTGGGCCACATTGCAAAGCGGGTGGTGAGTTGAATAATGTAATCTTCTTTGGTTACAGCAATAAAGCGCACGATGGTTTTCTGGGCAATTCGGTAATTGGCGAATGGTGCAACCTGGGCGCTGATACGAACAACAGCAACCTGAAAAACAATTACAGTAACGTAGATGTGTTTAATTACCGCGAGGGAAAATATGCCGATAGTGGGCTAACCTTCTGCGGTATGGTAATGGGCGACCACGCCAAGAGCGGAATTAACACCATGTTTAACACCGGTACGGTGGTGGGCGTTTCTGCTAATATTTTCGGGGGCGATTTCCCGCCTAAATTTGTGCCTTCGTTTAGCTGGGGCGGGGCGCAGTGGTTGCGCACCTTTGTTTTTGATAAGGCTATGGAAGTAGCCCAACGGGCTATGGAAAGGCGCAGTATATCTTTAACCGAAGCCGATATTGCAATTTTGAAAACGGTGTTTGAACGCGACGAAAAATATAGGAAGAGCTTTAAATAAAATGAGGAAGAAAATAGTTGCCGGTAATTGGAAAATGAACCTTGGGTTAACCGATGCGCTTATTTTAGCCGAAAAGGTTAAAGAGCGCGAAAACGATTATCCCTGTGGGGTAATATTAATTCCTTCATTTCCGTTTCTTACATCGGTTAAAAAGGTGTTGGAGGGCAGCAGGGTGCAGTTAGGCGCGCAAAACTGTGCCGATAAGGAAAACGGGGCGTTTACCGGCGAGGTTTCGGTTACCCAGCTAAAAAGCGTGGGTGCCGAATATGTAATAATAGGCCACTCTGAACGCAGGGAAAATTATGGCGAAAGCAATGAAGTGTTGCGCCAAAAGCTGGTGTTGGTTTTAAAACATGGGCTAAAACCAATTTTTTGCTGTGGCGAACCTTTGCAGGTGCGTAATGAAAACAATCAGGAAGTATATGTGCTGAACCAACTTCACGAAAGCCTGTTTGGACTAACAGAAGCTGAAATGGCATCAGTTATTGTCGCTTACGAACCCATTTGGGCTATAGGCACCGGGCTGAATGCCACACCCGGGCAGGCACAGGAAATGCACGCTTTTATCCGTAGGCAAATAGCCACGCAATATTCCGATATACTGGCCGGGCAAACTATTATACTTTATGGCGGAAGTTGTAAGCCAGCCAACGCCCCCGCTTTATTTGCCTGTGCCGATGTAGATGGCGGCCTTATTGGCGGTGCTTCTTTACAGGCTGATGATTTCCTGGCTATTATCGGGGCAGCAAAATGAGCCACAGCGAATACGTTTTTTTTACAAAAAATGAGGATGAGCGTAGCTGGCTTTTAACCCTGCTGCCCGAAATTGGTTTTGAAGGATTTGAAGAAACCAACGAATCGCTTAAAGCATATATCCCAACCGAAAACTGCGATGAACTGAAGGTTAAGCAATTACTTACCGATAACGACTTTCAGCATTTGGGATACTCCGTTAAAACTATTGAGGAAAAGAACTGGAACGAAGAATGGGAACGCAACTTCGAGCCGGTAGTAGTGGCGGGCAAAGTGGCTATAAGGGCGCCTTTTCACCCGGCTATTAAGGCTCCGCTGGAGTTGGTTATTGAACCTAAAATGAGTTTTGGCACCGGGCACCATGCTACCACCGCCCTAATGATTGAAATGTTGCTGAAAGAAAACCCTGTTAATAAAACAGTGCTTGATTTTGGCAGCGGAACAGGGGTATTGGCTATACTTGCTGAGAAGTTAGGGGCACAAAGCGTTTTAGCGGTTGATAATGAAGAATGGGCATTTAAAAATTGCCGGGAAAACATGGAGCGTAATGGTTGCGGTAAGATAACCGCAATACAGGGAGATGATTTATTTGTTTTTGATACCCGCTTTGAACTAATTTTAGCTAACATAAACCGCCACGTAATAATGCGCAACCTTGATAAATGGCATGGTTTATTAACTATACCCGGCATGTTGATAGTGAGTGGTATTTTAGTGAACGATGAACAGGATGTTTGCGCCAGTGCTTTGGAAACGGGATTTAAATTAAAAGGTAAATTAAGTGCCGGTGGTTGGCTGGCCCTTGCTTTTGTGGTTTAATAAAATAACCTGCTAACATGAACAAGATACTTGCAGTTGTTTTTTTCTTCATCAGTATTGCTTCGCTGAACGCACAGCAACTCAATGAATTTTCTACCGACCACGATAAGTTTATGAAGGAACTTGACCAGTTCCTAACATCGGGTAAAATGGAAGAGAACGTACAGGCAATGGATAACTTCCAAAAGCTGGTAAAGGATAATAAAATAAGCGCTTCCTGGCTGGATAAGGTTATTGCTATGGCTAATGTAATGCGTGGCCATTTAATGGCCCCGTCGCCGCATTTTGTAGCCTATATCAATGCAGTATCAGCTACCGTTAAAGCGGGGGCTACAGATTCGCAGTTTAATGAATGGAACGAAACCCTCGGTTTTATAATTGATGACCAAAAAAAAGGCGACAACAGTAACTTTCTGAAATTTGTTGACTTTATCTATGCCTTCTATTCGCAAAACGCCTTAAACGTAACATCGGCAAAAATTTGGAAAGTTGATGCCACAGCTTATAAACTTGATTACACCGAAGGTAAACTTTCAGTTAGTTTTCCTCAAACAACATTAACCGGTAGTGTGCGTGGCGATTCCATTAAAGTTTTACAAACAGTGGGAACCTATTTCCCGTTTGAAAATAAATGGGTGGGTAAGTCCGGTAAAGTGGATTGGTCGCGTGTAGGGTTTGACCCTGGTAAGACCTATTGTACTTTTAAGGACTATTCTATCAACCTTGCCAATTTTAATTACTCGATTGATACCGTCCTTTTTTATGATTACGAGTACCTTAAGCAACCACTAAAAGGAAAAATGACCGATAAACTGGTTTCAGGCGGCGATTCTACCAATATGACTTACCCGCGGTTCGATTCGTATGAGGAAGGAGTTACACTAAAAGATGTAGCCCCGAATGTTACCTACACGGGTGGGTTCGATTTGCATGGCTCAAAAGTATTGGGTTCAGGTACTGCGGATAACAAAGCGATGCTCACCTTTTATGCCAAAGACGGAAAGACGCCAGTGTTAACTGCACGCTCTCAAAACGTATCAATAAAAAAAGGGGAGGAGCTGAGTGCTGAAAGGGCCGAGGTGTCAATTTATTTCGGTACGGACTCAATTTACCACCCGCAGTTAACCCTGGTTTACAAAGTTAAGAAGCACGAAATGCGTTTATTGCGTGGCGAAACCGGCCTTGGCCAGGCAAAATTTACTGACTCGTATCACAATGATGAATTTCAAACCGATGCTATTTTCTGGAATATGGATTCATCTATCCTGAACCTGAAAATACTTTCGGGTGTGGGCAAAAAGCCGGGTGTGTACGAGTCGGTAAATTATTTTAATAAGGAATTGATGCGCAAAACACAAGGGGTATCATCGGTTGAGCCGCTTTCGGTTTTGAAGCGTTTGTATGAGAAAACCGGCTCGCGCGATATTAGCGTGCTTGATTATGCACATGCGCTCGACCCTAATTTAAAGGAAGGCGAAGTAAAGACCCTGCTTTACGATTTGGTGGCCAATGGCTTTATTGCCTATAATGAAGACTTAGGTATAGTTACCATTAAAGATAAAGCTATTAACTACGTGTTGGCAAAAGCCAAACGTATTGATTACGATATTATCACTATCAAGTCGGCTCCGCAATCGGGTAATGACTACATTGATTTAAAGAGCAGCGATATTGATTTGAAGGGGGTGTTTGAAGTGCCTATAAGCGATACCGCTTATGTGTATTTCAGGCCAAAGGATAACAGTATAAGCCTGCAAAAAGACCGCAATATGGAGTTCGATGGCCTGGTATATGCCGGCCGGATGGACATGATAGGGGAGAAGTTCAAATTCCAGTACCTGCCCTTTACCATTGACCTTACCAAAGTTGATACTATGCGTATTAATATACCCGATAGTAATAAAGTGGATGAGTATGGCGAGCCTATTTTGAAACCGATGAAATCTAAAGTGGAAGGCATTAAAGGTTTGCTGGAAATAGATGCCCCAATTAATAAATCGGGCCGAACACGCCTACCCCAGTTCCCGCGTTTATACAGTAAGGAAAAATCATACATTTATTACGATGACCCCGCCATTGCCAAAGGCGCTTATGGCCGTAAAAGCTTCTTTTTCGAGTTAGAGCCATTCAGGTTGGATAGCCTGAACAATTTTAGCCCCGATATTATTAACTGGAAAGGGAAACTGGTGTCGGGCGGTATTTTCCCTGACATTAAAGATAGCGTACACCTGCAAACCGATGCCTCTCTGGGCTTTAAATCAGAAACGCCACCCGGTGGGTATGATTTATACAAAGGCAAGGGTAAATACTATGGTAAGTTTGAGTTGAATTATAGCGGGTTGAGTGGCAGTGGCAGCATTAGTCACAGTACTGCTTTTTTTGCTACGAATGATGTGCGCCTTTATCCGGACTCTATGCGCGCCACTACCGATTCGTTTTTTATAAAGAAAACTTTTGACGGGGTTAAAACCCCGAACGTAGTGGGCAACTCTGATATGGTTTTCTGGAAACCGGTTTCAGATAGTATGCACATAAGCATGAACGCGGCTGATAAGCCTTTCTCTATGTATGATGATTCGGCTACCACTTTTAAAGGCGACCTGCTGCTTACTGATAAAGGATTGTACGGGGATGGTATGCTTGATTGGGATTTGGCCACCCTTACTTCAAAAGATTTTAGTTTCCGCACTATGGATTTAAGTGCCGATACTGCCGCCCTGAATATTAAAACCACAGGTGATAGAGTATCATTTAAAACCCCTAACGTTTCAGCCAAAGTGGATTTTAAAACCCGCATTGGCGATTTTAAATCGAACCTGCATAACATTCCTACCGATTTTTCATACAACCAATATCAAACAGCTATTAACGAGTTTAAGTGGTACATGGATGAAAAAATCCTTGATTTTAAAGCGCCTGCTGCCGGCCCCGGCGAATACTTTACTTCAACACGACCCGAGCAGAAGGGCCTGAAATTTTTAGGCAAACGGGCTACGTATAACCTGGTTTCATCGGTATTGCGTATTGAACAGGTGCCTGAAATTAAAGTAGCCGATGCCAGCGTGGTACCCGATAGCGGCGTGGTAATTATTGAAGCCGAAGCCAAAATGCACCAGTTGCGCAATGCTGTAATATATGCTGATACTATTACAAAGGTTCACCGGTTTGATAGCGCCATAGTTGATATTTTTAGTAAAGAGCAGTTAAAAGGTACAGGCACCTACCACTATGCTACTAAGGGGATAAAAGAGGATATTGACTTTGGCGATATCTCAACCACTAAAGAAACATTAGGCAAGCGCAAAAAAGAACACGATATATGGCAATTAGTGGCTAAAGCAAATATTGATGAGAAAGACAATTTTGTAATATACCCCGGTGTGGCTTTCAACGGGCAGGCTACTGTGCTTTCGGTTGACCCATTAGTAAACTTCAAGGGCTTTGCAAAACTGGATTTAAAACAGCCCAAAGCAAACCCTACCGCATTTTTCATTGACCAGGATGTTGACCCCAAAACACTTTCGCTGAATTATGCTGAAGTTACCAAAGACCCGAATAACAATAAGTTAAGTGCGGGCCTGCATATTTCGCCGGTACCC
>DASZPC010000012.1:0-4335 GCA_035550455.1 Chitinophagales bacterium
TGGCGCAATGAGAGAAAAACCCGGCTTGAAACCGTTTTTGTTTAAAACCTGTTTTGCTTTTGTTTTGGCGCTGGCACTATTGCAGGTGCATGCGCAGGGCACATACATACCTTTGGGTACCGATGCCTATTACGATTTGCAGCGCCTTGATGTAAAGTATAGCCGTATTCTTCCCATTGAACACACCTGTGAAAAGCCTTTTTTGCGTGGAAATGCCGCTAAAATTGCCGAAACACTTTTGCTCTCCAACCTTCACTTTAAAAAAGTACAGGCTTCCGAAATACAATACCTGATTGACGAAAACCCGGAGTTTTTAGATAGCCTGCACAGCCGCACCAAGCGCCCTCTTTTTAAAAAGCTGTACACCGAACCTGCCAGTTTCTTTTCGGTGTATTCAAAAAAGAAAGATTGGTTCGATTTGCATATTAACCCTATGATTGGCCTCTCGGTAGGGGGCGAAAGCCAGGACAGCCGCTTTGTGTTCACCCGCTCGGTGGGGCTGGAGGTGCGCGGCAATATTAAGCGCGTGTTTAGTTTTTACTTTAATGTAACCGGCAACGACGAACGCCCGCCCAGTTATGTTTCGGATGTAATACACCCGGCCAACCTGTATTACCTTACAGGGCAATACCGCTATGCTTTTGTGCCCGGCCAGGCTTACTGGAAGGACTATAACTCCAAGCTGTTCAAGTTTAACGATGGTATTGATTATTTCGATGCGCGGGGCTACATCAATATAAATGTGCTGAAATACATGAACATTACTTTTGGCCGCGATAAGAATTTTATAGGCGATGGTATCCGTTCAATTTTCCTTTCCGATTATTCTGCGCCTTACCTGTTTTTGAAATTTAACCTGCACCTGTGGCGCTTTAATTACGATAATATTTTTGCCCAGCTAAACAGCCAGTATATACGCGGCGCCGACCAGCTTTTGCCCAAAAAATATATGGCGGTGCACCATCTTACCTTACAGGCTACGCACTGGCTGAATATAGGCGTGTTTGAGACCGTAATTTTCAGCCGCAGCGATAATTTTGAATTGCAGTACCTGAACCCCATTATTTTTTACCGCGCTGTGGAGCACTCGCTGGGCAGCCCCGATAACGTAATGCTTGGGGCCGATGCAAAAGCCAATATTGCAGGCCATGCGCAGTTATATGCACAGTTTTTATTAGACGAATTTAACTTTAAACATTTCTTTAAGCGCGATGGCTGGTGGGCTAATAAATGGGCTTTGCAGGCAGGGTTTAAATACATTGATATTCTACCTAACCTGGATGCACAGTTAGAATTTAACTATGTGCGGCCCTTTACTTATACCCACGATGACGGCAGTATAGATTATACCAACTATAACCAGCCGCTGGGCGACCCGCTGGGCGCTAATTTTTACGAGTTTATTGTTAACCTGCATTACCACCCGCTGCCGCAGTTAACCTTCAATGCCCGCTATTTTGTGGCCCGCGTTGGCGATGATACTTTGGTAAACGGGGTAATGACCAATTTCGGGGGCAATATATTTCAGCCCAACGGCGGTGGACAGGATGTAACCAACCAGTTAGGCAATAAAACCGGGCAGGGCGCTAAAGGCACCATAAACTTTTTCGAGTTTTTGGCTACTTACCAAATATGGCATAACATTAATTTCGATTGCAGTTTGTTATACAGGGGTAAATCAACCCTTAAATCCGATAACAACCCAATTACCAGTCAATCTACTTTCATATTTAGTGTGGGTGTGCGGGTAAATATGGTGCGGCGAACGTACGAGTTTTAAACTTCTGTATTTGCCTTCATAATCTTAATACTCAATACTAATATCTAACTACTCGTTACTGGCTTCTCACATCTCAATCCAGTTGGTCTTTTAGTTCTTCCAAAAACCCCTTTATTTTCTTAAGGCGGTCAATAATGCGGGCCTGCTTTTCCAGTGCTTCGGGTGCTGCTTTTAAGCGGGTTTTAGCGCCCTCCAGGGTATAGCCTTTCTCCTTCACCAAGTGGTGTATCATCTTTACCTTTTCAATATCGTCTTTGGTGTAAAAACGGTCGCCTTTGGCGTTTTTGCGTGGGCGCAGCAGGTTAAATTCCTTTTCCCAGTACCTCAGTAACGAGGCGTTAACCTCCAGCATAGCGGCAACCTCGCCAATGCTGTAATACAGCTTTTCTATTTCTTTTTCCTTGTAAGGCATTACAATTTCGTGTCCGCAATAAAAATAAGTTTTTAATTCTAATTCAGCTCATGGCTTTCTCTACATAAACTAGTAGTTGTATTAAGTCTCCTCCTTCGCAGGAGATTTAGAGGAGGCCTGTATTTTAAGTCTCCTCCTTCGGAGGAGATTTAGAGGAGGAGCTTAATCCAACGATTGTCCCGGGCTGTTCGATAGCTCTATCATCTTTTCAAACTGAGCGTCTTTCAAATCATTGTAATAATAATAAACAGGGTTAACCGGTGCGCCGTTTTTAAGCACTTCGTAATGCAGGTGCGGGCCGGTTGACTTACCCGTGCTGCCAATATACCCTATCACATCGCCGCGTTTTACTTTTTGCCCCTCCTGCACATTAAAGCGCGAAAGGTGGGCATAGCGGGTGCGGTAACCATAGCCGTGGTTTATTATTATTTCGTTGCCGTAGCCTTCAAACGAATAGTTCACCGTTTCTACCACACCATCGCCGGTTACATGCACTTTCGTACCCGTCGGGGCTACAAAGTCCATCCCCTTATGAAATTCCTGTGTCTTATATATCGGATCAATCCTCCAGCCGAAACCCGATCCGATGTGTTGAAGGTTTTTATTCTCTATTGGCTGCACACTCGGAATGGCGGTAAGCATTTGCTTCTGGTTTTTTATCATATCGGCAATCTGGTCGTACGATTTTGATTGTATTACCATCTGCTTTTTCAACTTATCAATCTTCAGGGCAAGGTCTTTAATCAATTCGCCGTTATCGTATTTATCAAGGTTGCGGTATTTATTTACCCCGCCCGAGCCGGCCTGCCATTCATCGTCGTTAATAGGCTCGGCCTCGAACATTACGCGGTAAATATTACCGTCGCGGTAGTGTAATTCATCCAGCACGGTGGTTAACCGGTCAACTTCCTGCGACAAGATGTAATACTGGTCTTTCATTTCGCCCAGTTCCGATTTCAGTATTTTATCCTTCGGCGAGTCGAAAAATTTATAGTAAATGGTGGATATGGCCAGCGAGAATACCAGCGCTGCCACCAAAAAGCCAGCAAACCTGAATATACGCGTACCCCACCCCACTACTGCTTTTTCGTAGCTTAGGGTATGGGTGTTAAACGTGTATTTCTCTTTCTTTCTAAGGGCCATTTTATACAACATTGGCGGGCTTGTGCCTGCCATCTTTCAGAATCGTTAATTCTGTTATTTTCGTGCCTCCTTTTCAATCCCGCCCTGCGGGAATGGAGGGGCAAAGTTATCATCCATTTTGGAAAGTTAAAATCTTAAAGATAGTTAAGCTGTGATGACCTCATTTGAGATACGTAAAGCGTTTCTTGATTTTTTTGAAAGCAAGCAGCACAAAATTGTGCCTTCTGCCCCTATTGTGGTTAAGAACGACCCCACCCTGATGTTTATTAACAGCGGTATGGCGCCGTTTAAAGATGTTTTTTTGGGCAACCAGCCCATTAAGTACCCGCGCGTGGCCGATACGCAAAAATGCCTGCGCGTAAGCGGCAAGCACAACGACCTTGAAGAAGTGGGCGTTGATACCTACCACCACACCATGTTCGAGATACTGGGCAACTGGAGCTTTGGCGATTATTTTAAAAAAGAAGCCATTGCCTGGAGTTGGGAACTGCTTACAGAAGTTTACAAGCTGGATAAAAACCGCCTGTATGTAACGGTGTTTGAAGGCGATGAAAGCGAAAGCCTTGCTTTTGATAAGGAAAGCCACACCTATTGGAAGCAACATATTGACGAAAGCCGCATACTGCCCGGAAATAAAAAGGACAATTTTTGGGAAATGGGGGATACCGGCCCCTGCGGCCCCTGTTCGGAAATTCATATTGACCTGCGCAGCGATGAAGATCGTAAGCAGAAGGATGGCAAATACGTGGTAAACACCGGCCACCCGCAGGTAATTGAAATATGGAACAACGTGTTTATGGAGTTTGAGCGCAAAGCCGATGGTTCGTTAGTTCCCCTGCCTAAAAAACATGTAGACACCGGCATGGGTTTCGAGCGCTTGTGTATGGCTATACAGGGCAAGCACAGTAGCTACGACACCGATATTTTTCAGCCGGTAATAAAACATGTAGCCACCAAAGCCAATGTAAAATACGGGGCTGATGAGAAAACTGATATTGCC
>DASZPC010000013.1:0-7912 GCA_035550455.1 Chitinophagales bacterium
TGGCCAATCAAAAGCTAAGTGGCACAGCCGAAGAATGGGAGGTTAAAATATGGCGTTTTGCAGCCTTGCTGTCGGGCACGGTTGAAACATCTATAAAGGTTTCCACCTCCGGCTCAACCGGTACGCCAAAAATTATTGAACATGGCCGTAAAGCTTTACTGTCAAGCGCTGCTATGACCTGTAATGCACTTCAATTGCAAAAGGGCAACACAGCGCTGCTTTGCCTGCCAGCGGATAAAATAGGCGGTATGATGATGATTGCCCGTAGTTTTTATATGGGTATGAAACTGGTTTGCATAAAACCATCATTAAAAGTACTGCATGAAATAAACGCCTTGCAAATTGATTTTGCCTCGTTTACCCCCATGCAGTTTAGCGACATATTACAGGATGATGCAGCTTTTGACAGCGCTGCCGCTATACCTAAAATTATACTGGGCGGCGAAGGGGTACAACCTGCCTTGCTGGAAAAAATAAAACAGTTGCCCAATGCGGTGTACTCCACTTTTGGGATGACGGAAACGATAAGCCACATTGCGCTTAAAAAACTAAATGGCGCCGATGCCGATAAATATTACCGGGTATTGCCGGGGGTAAGTATTAGTGCCGATGCGCGCAACTGTTTGGTAATAGAGGCCCCTTTACTGGGGCAGCCACATTTAGTAACTAATGATGTGGTAAATATTGTGGCTGCTAATGAATTTGAATGGCTTGGCCGTGACGATAATGTAATAAACACAGGCGGGGTAAAATTACAGCCTGAGGTAATAGAAAATACCCTGCGCGATAAAATGCCCTTTCCGTTTTTTGTGGCCGGTGTTGCTGATGCTGTTAGCGGGTTTAAGCCGGTTTTGGTTGTTGAAGCGCCGGCTGTGGCTGCGCAGGAACTAATGGCGATACAGGGCGCGGTTGCCACACTTGATAAAATAAGCCAGCCGAAAGAGATGGTGTTAATTACCGGGTTTATATACACCGGTACCGGTAAAATAAACCGCGCAACCACCCTATTACAGCCCGTTACAAAGCGGATAGCGTTGTAAGCCTTAGCCCTCGTCAGGCTGATGAAATTTGAATTTCATTTCCTGTTTCATTTTTTCAATAACATTAAACACTATGGGGCAAAGGCCGTAGTTATCAAATACCCTGCGGCTGCGGGTTATAAAACCATCTTTATGCAAATGTGGGAAAGACATGCACACGTCGGGCCGGTGCTGGTAAACAGTGCATTTATTTTCTTTTAAAAACTTACAGGGCATGTGCTTGAACGAAACACCGCTGCTATCGGTTTCAGTATATCTTTTTACCACCTGTTCAGCCGATAAGTTTAAGCCTTCGCCCAGGCGTTTTATATCGCCTTTGTTCAGGTAGGGGCTAAGGCCGCGGCAGCAATTGCCACAAGCCGTGCAATCTATTTTAGGGGCTATTTCCTTGTTCAGTTTTTGAACAAGCAGGTCAACTTTATGTGCGTTTTTGCCTCTTACTAAATTCCGGAAATGCTCGTTTTCTTCTTTGCGCAATTTGCCCAGGGCATCAATACGCTGAAGGTTCTGTTCCATGGGGTTGAGTGTTCTGTATTTAAAAATACTAAAACCTAATTAATTTAAAACCAGTGTTTTGTGCTCCCTTGTAGCTATGGCTTTTTTAGTTTTTCCAGGCATTCTTTTTCCCGGGCTTTGTCGCCGGTAAGGTGGTATAGGGTAGCCAGGTTTTGCAATACGTTTTTATTTCCCGGTTCCAGTTCAAGGGCCTTTTTCAGCATTTCTGCGCTTTTGCCATATTCTTTCATCATGCCATAACATACTGCCAGATTTACCCGCGCATCAACCGATTTAGGGTTTAGTTCCACTGCTTTTAGCAGGTATTTTTCGGCATTGGAAAGGTCATGCGCCTGAGCATATTTTACCCCTTCGGCAGAATAATAAGCAAAACTATTTTTGTTTGTATCAGCAGGCATAGCCGGGGCAACAGGGGCTGCCTCCACTGCATGGAGCATTTGTAGTTGCTGTATGGCGCTTGTCATGCCCGGGTCTATATCAAGCGCCTTTTTAAGGTAGTATTCAGCCATGTTATAGCGGCCCGTTTTGCCGTATATGGCGCCAAGGTTATTATAAGCCGGGGCATAACCGGGGGCCTCGTCAATAGCCCGGTGGTAATAATAAATGGCCGAATCGTTGTTTTGCTGAATAACCTGGTAAGCATAGGCTAATTTAAAATAAGCACGGGCATAGTGTGGGTTAATGGCAAGGGCAATTTCCAGTTGTTCAATACCTGTATTAAAATAAGATTTGCGCTGTTCGGGGCCGGTTTCGGCAACCGCCATATCTATCAGCTTTTTGCCATAATGCAAATGCACCTGACAACTACCGGGCGTGGCGATAACATCGTGCGCAGCAAGGGTGTAGTCGTCCTTCCAGTCTTTGTTGCGCTGTATGGTGATTAACGAATAGGCCAAAACAATGCCACCGGTGGCAAACCATGCCTGCTTAGATATTATCAGGCTTTGCCTGCAAAGAAATTGAGTGATAAGCCAGCCAATTATCAGGCTAAAGCCAAGGCTGGGCAGGTACAGGAACCTTTCGGCAAAAATGCCGCCTTTCAAAATTACAAAGCCCATAGCGGGCGCCAGTCCCAGCAGGAATATACCGGTACCAAGCGCCAATACCGGCGCTTTTTTATAGCTATACAGCAACACACCAGCAATAAATATGAAAAGCAATATGCCGGTAATGGTAGCCGCGTTTGCCCAACCGGCAGCCGGTATTTGGTTGTATGCGTAATTATAGGAAAGCGGCCAGGGTATAAGCGATAGCTTTACATAGTAAGTAAAATGCGTAAGTGCAGTAGCCCATTTATTGGCCTGTACTGCATAAGGGAAGCTAACTATATCGAGCGCATCATGTTGGGGCTGCGCACCTAAAAAAATACTTTTTTGACAGAAAAACACTGCGGTGGCTATTGCAAGCGTGAAGAAGACAACGAGCAGTTTTTTTATTTCAATGCGTTTGCTGATGAAAAGAGCAAAAGGTAATAGGGCAAGGCCTGTAAAGGCTGTTTCTTTTGATAAAAGCGCCAGGTAATACAATATGCCTGCCAGCAACAGGTAAATGTATTTATGCCCCGCTGATGCACTATAAAGTAATAGGAAATACAAAGCCGCGAGCATGTTTAGCAGGGCCAGTATTTCATCGCGGCTTTTTATGTTGGCAACTACCTCGGTATGTATTGGGTGGGCCGCAAACAGCAGGCAAACCATAAAAGCAAAGCCCGGTACCTTATAGGGAAATAGCCGGGTAAGCGCTATAAACAAAAGCATAATGCTAAGCGCATATAGCAAGGCGTTTACCAAGTGGTTTTTATGTGGGCTGTTGCCAAACAAGCTGTGCTCAATGGCAAAAGTAGCCAGGGGCAGGGGGCGGTAATAGCCTAATTCGGCGCCTTCGCCGATCCATACATCGGTGGTGAAAATGCCTCCAAGGCCTTTTATCCCCTGCTGTACATACCGGTTGGTAGTTATTAAAGCGCCATCATCAATAGCATAATCGTTACCAATAGTATTCGCGTATAATAAAAATGCAAAAGCACCCGCTGTAATCGCGTACCACCACTGGGGCTTGAAAATGAATATGGGTAGGTTAGCAGGTGTGTTTTTCATGCTGGCAGTTCAATACCTGCGCCAAAATAAGCCATTGTGCGGTTAATTTATTTACCGGCCAGCGTTCGATAATAACACCACTTTTTTAGCCCTTGATATTGGGCTGATTGAGAAACATCCAGTACATCCCCAAATCGGCAACAGCCCGGGCAAACGAATCGAATTGTACGGGTTTAACAATGTAGCTGTTTACCCCCAGTTTGTAACTGGCTACAATATCCTGTTCTTCTTTGCTGGATGTAAGTATAACCACCGGTATAGATTTAGTGCGTTCATCGCTTTTTACCTGTTTCAGCACTTCCAGGCCATCAACTTTAGGCAGTTTAATATCCAGCAAAATTACTTTAAGGCCCTGGCCTACTGCGCGTTCGTTAAACTTTTCGCGGGCAAAAATAAAGTCGAGCGCTTCTACGCCATCTTCAACGTGGTAAAGGTTGTTGGCAAGGTTGTGTTTTTTTAAGCTTCTGATAGTTAGCTCTGCTTCGTGGGGGTTATCTTCCACCAACAAAACATCAATTTGAGTAATGTCCATTGTGTAGAAATTTTGCAATTAAAGATAAAGTATTTGTCCTGTATTCAATACGGATGTTGGAATTATTTTGCCTGATTAATTGCAGGGGTTATAGAAATTACCTATTTATGTGAACCCTCCGGAAATAGTTTATTCAAACATTTACGCCATGTATTGGCGGCAATGCTGTGCCTGTAAAGGGCGAAGGCATTTTCTGTAAAAACAAACTAGTTCGGTTTATGGAAGATCCTGAATTTTTAGCAAAGTTGGGTTCCCAGATTAAAAAAATCAGAACCGCAAAAAATATGTCGCAATTAAAACTGGCCGCTGCCTGTAATTTTGAAAAGGCCAGTATGTCGCGTATAGAATCGGGGCAAACCAATGCCACTATTTTAACGTTACGCAAAATAAGCGATGCGCTTGAAGTGCCGGTAAGCGAACTGCTGCGCAGCGATGCTTAGGCATTAATCATGTTAGGTAAGCTTTCGTCTTTATTGCGTAAGTCAATTCCGCTTTCCAGCACTGCCTTTAAGTTGGTTAGATAGAAAACCCAACCGGCTTGGCAGTTTATGTTCTTACTCACTTTCGATTTTTCGTCAGTGGGTATATTATCTTGTGTAAGTTCAACAATGGTTTCGTGGCTTTCGGTTTTTATGGTTACGGTAACCACACATTCGCCTGCAAAGCTAAAGCTAAACGTATTCACACCATTAGCAGCCAGTACTTTACCGGTATCGGTAGCGTCTTCATAGCCAAACCATGTCCATTGATAAGTGTCGCCTGCCTGTGCAAATTCAATCTTGCTTCTAAGACGTTCGGCCTGGTTAAACGCTGCTTTTGAAAGAAACCAGCTTTCGAGCCCGGCCTGTGTGGCCCATGCTTTGTAAATCTGCTCAACCGGCGCATTTATGTTAATGCGCTTGGTAAAACGGCTCCAATCGTAATCGCTCATAATGGAATTATTTTTCGGGTTGTTGCTCTTCGGGCTTTGGCACTACTCGTATATCTTCGGGTTGTACCGATTCGAGGTTCAGCTTTGCTGATATAACTTTAAAGGTAGTGCGGCGGTTTTTCTGATGTTCTTCCTCGGTACAAGGTACACCATTGCCGCAATTATTAACCAGCATGGTTTCGCCGTAGCCTTTGGCAATGAGCCTTTCTTTAGGTATGCCTTTATCCACTAAATAATCAACCACGCTTTGGGCGCGTGCCTGCGAAAGTTTAAGGTTGTATGAATCGCTGCCCCGGCTATCGGTATGCGAGCCGATTTCGATAGTGAGGTCGGGATTATCTTTAAAGAAAACAAGGATAGAATCGAGCACCAGCTTCGATTCGGGGCGCAGGGTGGCTTTGTCGTAATCGTAATAGATGTTCGGTATTACAATCATCTTCTGCGGGAAAATCTTTTCCAGTTCCAGTTGGGTGTATAGTGTAATAATGGTTGAATCCTGGTTGCGTTTGCCTTTGGTACTAATAATGCTGCTGGTGTTGCTGAAATAGCCGTTTTTAATGGCGCTTACTTTATAATCGCTTTCACTGCTAAGGCGGAAGGCAAAATTGCCCAGTGAGTCGCTTAACACACTCGCTATAATTTTATCATCGGGCGTTTTTAAGTCCACACGCGCTTTACCCAAGTATTTCATACCCAGTACTTTGCTATCGGGGTCGTCAGGTTTTTCGTAATTCTTTTCTACAATTTTGCCCCGCAATACAAAAATATTGAGCCATTTTTCCTCGAAACGGTAAATGTCGTCGCCGCCTTTGCCACCCGGGCGGTTTGAGGAAAAGTAACCGGCATACAGTACGGTATCATCGCTATTATCGGGTTTGTATTTATCAATCCTGAAAGCGTAATCATCGGCGCCGCTGTTAATGGGGGCTTTTAGGTTTTCGGGGTCTTTATAACCCGTTTTAAATTTCAGGGATTTAAAAATATCGAGGCCGCCCATGCCGGGCAAGCCATCGGATGAAAAGAACAAATGCCCTTTCACATCCAGCCACGGAAAACGCTCGCTGCCGGGGGTGTTAATACGCCCGCCAAGGTTTTGTGGCATACCCCAACCGGTATCGACTTTGTTGATGATATAAATATCGGTAGCGCCAAAACCACCGGGCACATCTGAAGCCACCAGCAACACCTTCCCATCGCTTGATAAATAAGGGTCGTAAACATTGGCTGTATCGGGAAAGAAATCCAACTTAACCGGTTCTTCCCAATGATTGTTGTTGAATGCGCTGTAATACAAATGGCAATACTGATTGCTTTTTTGCTGGTCGTCCTGGCAGCGTATAAAGTAAATTTCCTTACCATCTTTACTAAAAGCTGCTGAGCTTTCGTGGGCTGGTGTACAAATTGGCGGCCCCATGTTTACCGGTGTGCTGAAAATCTTGCCGGTTTTATCAGTAATAAAAAGGTCGGTAAATTTTTCACCGGTCCAGCCATCGCGGTTAGCACCTGTGGCTTCATCGCGCGAGGAGGAAAGCACAAACTGGTTTTGCTTAAAGGGAATTAAAGCATAATCGTTAGCCGGTGTATTAAGTGGTTGCAGGTTGATGATTTCAATTTTGCTGAAGTCTTTTTTCCATAGCAGGGCCTGCTGGCATTGCAGTTCCTGCTGGCGGCCTTCGAAGCCAGTGCCGGCCACCTTTTGGTATTCAGCAAAGGTTTTCATGGCCTCGGCGTATTTTTCCTGGCCTTTTTGTGCCATGCCCAATTGGAAAAGTGCCTTATCGGTCATTTTTAAGTCAACGGATTGTTGATACCATTTTTCGGCACTGGCGAGGTCGTGAAACTGCCGGTACGATTCGGCTATGGTAAAAGCTTTTTCGGCTTTTTTATCGGGGTCTCTTTCGGCGCCAAATTCTTTTAATAAAAAATCGATGCTTTGATTGTAAAGCTTGAGGTTAACGGCAGTAGGGCCGTCGTTTACCTTAAAAGGCACGGTTTTGCACGAGGCAACAAAAATTACAGCAACCAAAACTAAAAACCTGCCCTTCAATTTCACTGGAAGAAATATTTGGATAAAAGTAGAAAAGAAAACAATACCCTGTAAGCCGGTTGTTACTTAACATCCGTTAATTCCACATCGAATATAAGCGTGGCTTTAGGGGGGATAACCGGTGGGCGGCCGTTTTCGCCATAGGCCAGAAAGAAAGGGATTATCAGTTTTGCTTTGCCCCCAACATTTAGCAGGGCAATGCCTTCGTCCCAGCCTTTTATAACACGGCCCAGACCCAGCGGAAAACTGATTGGCTGGCCGCGCTTGTACGAAGAATCGAAAACGGTACCATCGGCCAATGCACCGGTATAATGCACCGATACGTTTTTATGTTTTTCGGCTTTAGCGCCTTCGCCCTGTGTTTCAATAATATAATGCAATCCGCTACTGGTACTTTTAGCCTGCGGGTATGCCTGTTGCACGTATATATTAAACTCGGCTACGGCTTTTAAATGTTCCTGTTCCTGCTTTTTGCGGAATTGCTCGGCTTTTTCTTCAAACGAACTCATACGCGGTATTTTTTGCTGTTTGCAATGATAAGGATTTAACTGGTGCGCACCAGTTTTACCGTGGCAATTGAAACATGGAACTCAGTACTGGTTATTTGCCCGTTGGTGTAATGGTAAACGTTGCGGCTGCCATCGCTGCCTTTAAACTCCCAGGTGTTGGTATCGGTTTTTTGCAGGTTGCTGAAATCGCTTTCCATTTCGTAATAAATACGGCTTACGTTTTGCGGCACATTAAAAAATA
>DASZPC010000014.1:0-1590 GCA_035550455.1 Chitinophagales bacterium
ACAGTAATCCTTCACGCCAGCAGCAATCAGGGTGTAGTGGTTATATGGTATCCCGGCCCGGTAGTGGCAGATACATTGCCTGTTTCCGTATCCGGCACTTATACCGCAGTGGCACAGTTAAACGGCTGTTATGTTTCCGACTCCGTAAATGTAACCCTTGCTACATTGCCTTCTGTATCTTTTGATGATACCCTGCTTTCCTCTTGCTGCCTTGATGTGGCGGCCGCACCTAAAATTACAGGCACTATTGCCTCTTATCATTGGTCAGATAATACCACCGGTTCTACCGATGTGCTTACCCAATCAGGCAACTACGCGGTTACGGTTACTACCTCACAGGGCTGCACCGCTACAGCCGGTGTAAACTTTAATAAGGTTTGTATTGGGGCGGTAGCTACATCAACGCCTGATACAATATTGGTGGAAGGCTCAACCCAGTTAAATGTAACCACTTCCATAACGGGTACCATAACTTATAGCTGGCAACCTGCCGATAGTGTTAGCAACCCTAATATCAGCAATCCTGTGGCCAGCCCTAAATACCCAACTACTTACACCGTGTTTGTACGCGATACCGTTAGTGGTTGTATAGACACTGCCATTACCGATGTGTATGTAATGTACAATGCCGATTTTGGCATACCAAACGTATTTACGCCTAATAACGATGGCAATAACGATACCTGGTTCGTCATCAATCAGGCTGGTTTAGTTACCGTTGAAGACATTAAAGTTTACAACCGCTGGGGCGAACTTGTTTTTGATTCGCACCGCGACGGCACTATTGAATGGAACGGCTACTACCGTAATAAACTACAGGATATGGGCAATTACGTTTACAATATCAAACTGAAAATTAACGCCAGCGGACAGGAAAAATTCATAAAGGGCAATCTTGCCTTGTTGTGGTAACTTCATTATTATCAAAGGGATATATCATTAATGGCCCGGTCTTTTATAAGCATCGGGCTATTTTGTTTGGCCCTTTAAATAATAGCCTCATCAGCTTACAGCCTATGCGGATTTATTACTCCCCGTCATTTAATTAAATCGGCTCTATTTCTATACAAATAGACGTCTAAAACCGTCTAAATTATCTACTTTTTTCACCTAACTAATTCATTTTCAATAACTTATCTATTTTAGATAAAAAAGTAGATAAATTGCTGATTATCAGTAAATTAGGCTTTTTTTAAAATTTAAATGCAGAAATCCTGTCCAAAGGCTAATTTTTACCATATCAATATTGCCAAATATACTACCACGCCTACCCCCAATGCAAATTTAAACTCAACTATAATTTCACATTTATGTGAATTTACAAGGCCCCGGATTGTATCATTCAATAATCAAAGCAAATTTCTGTAACCCTATATCAGGGTTTATTCCAAAACCTGTAACTTATTTTAGGACAAGACAGAAAGTCCCTCTCCTTGGGAGAGGGATTTAGCGTGAGGCTTGCTTGCCGCAGGCAGGTTTGGTGGGTAGCATTTTTGCATAAACCCTATTTTAGTAATACGCCCGCCGTCAGCAACAAGCCCACTAGTACAATTTCACCACCTTTTTAATGGCTGTTTTGCCGTCGCTGTT
>DASZPC010000015.1:0-4407 GCA_035550455.1 Chitinophagales bacterium
AGCAATATACCCGGCGCCCTTGATAGTATAAGGAGCACTCCGCCCGATTTAATATTACTGGATGCAGGTATAGCACAGCAAAACGGTTTCGATGAATTGAAAAGTGTAATGCACCAAATGCACATACCGGTTATACTGCTGGCCGAAGCCAATGGTAAGGAATTAAAAATGCAGGCCGAAGCCACCGGTGCGGCCGATTATCTGGTGAAGAATAAAATCAATCTTTTTCACCTGCAAAAGTCTATTGTAAGCAATATTAAGGTGAATAAGTTGCAGCAATCTGGCCCCGTAGATGCCGGTGTTGCCGATACGCTGGATAAAATACCATTGCCTTTATTAATAATTGGGCATGCCGATGCGGTGTTGTATGCCAGCACGCAGGCCTATGCTATTTTAGGGGAGGAAGAAATACGCAGGCAACTATCGGGTGTATTTGTGCATAAGCCGAAAGCGCCTGAACAGCAGTTACAGGTTGGCCTTACAGGTGGCGGGCAAATTAAGGTAAAAGTGGCCCCCACTACCTGGAAAGGGAAGGATGCCAGCCTTTTTATTCTGGAAAAGCTGGAAGCGGCCACACCCGCTGTTGCTTTATTCAAGCCCGGCGAATTGCTTGCCACCCTGCTTGATTCAATGGCCTATAACATATTGCTTAGCAAAGCAGGTTTTGTTATTGCTGCTAACAGGCGTGCTTTACAGGCATTTGGCCTGGAGTTGAACGATGTGGTAAACAGGCCGGTAAAAGTTTTGTTTGACAGCGAAGGCCCCATACCGGCTTTTGCTACGGTGGCTTCAATCTTCGAGGGCAGGCAGTTTAATGCCCGGTGCCTGCTGGCCGCCGCAGCCGGGCAAATGGCTCAGATAAGTGTTAAACCAATACAGTTAAACGGTGAAATTTACGAACTCATTACGTTTGCGTTAACCAATACCGGTAAGGCCCTGCCCGAGCAGGGGGTATTTACTACCGATGGTATTTTGCATTTAGCCTCGCACGACCTGCGCGAACCGGTGCGCACTATATTGAATTATGTGCAGTTAATTACCGATAACCTGCAAAACAAGAAATACGATGCTGCGGTTGAATACGCTGGCTTTGCCAAAGGCGCTGCCAACCACATGGAGAAACTGCTTACCGACCTGAAGGCCTTTATTGGCCTTAACGGGCGTGCAGTGATTATTAACCGTGTAAATATGAAACAGGCAGTGGCCGATGTGCTGAAGCAACTGGGTGGCGTGGTGGACGAGGCCGGTGCTGAAATTAATACAGCCGAGCTGCCTGAAATTAACGGCGACCGGGAGTTGATAGAAATGCTGCTATACCAGTTAATGGATAATGCCATTAAATTCCGGAAAAAAGGGAAAAAGCTGGTGGTTGATATCGGGTTTGATAAGTACGAAGGCAACATACTGTTTTGCGTGCGCGATAACGGTATTGGCATATCGAAAAAATACCACGAGCGGGTGTTTGAACTTTTCAGCCGCCTGAACAGGGTGGACGAATACCCCGGCAGCGGCCTGGGGCTTGCGCTTGCCAAAAAGATTGTTGAACTTCACAACGGGAAGATATGGGTGGAAAGCCTTCCGGGTTTTGGCAGTTCGTTCTACTTCGTATTAAAGCCCTGACCCCCGCCTGTGGATACTGTGATTTTTATCACTCAGCCTTTGCATATTATTCCTCAACTTTGTATTAACAAAAGTGTTTAATAGCTATGAAAATTGAACAAATATATACCGGCTGTTTAGCCGAAGCCGCCTATTATATTGAATCGGATGGCGAAGTGGCCATTATTGACCCACTGCGCGAAAGCGCACCTTACATGCGCAAGGCCGAGCAGGATGGGGCACAGATTAAATACATTTTTGAAACGCATTTTCATGCCGATTTTGTATCGGGGCATGTAGAGCTGGCCAATAAAACCGGCGCTACCATTGTTTATGGCCCCAAAGCAAATTGCCACTTTAACTGCTATGAAGCGAAGGACGGCGAGGAGTTTAAAGTAGGCAGGGTAACTATTAAAGTGTTGCATACACCCGGCCACACCCAGGAATCGAGTACCTTTTTGTTGAAAGACGAACAGGGTAAGGATGTTTGCATTTTTACCGGCGATACCTTGTTTATTGGCGATGTAGGCCGCCCGGACCTGGCTATAAAAACCGACCTTACCCGCGAAGACCTGGCAGGTATGTTATACAATTCGCTGCATAACAAAATATTACCGCTTGCCGATGATGTTATTATTTATCCCGGCCACGGGGCAGGCTCTGCCTGTGGCAAAAGCATGAGCACCGAAACTTACGATACACTGGGCCACCAAAAAGAAGTGAACTATGCCCTGAAAGCAAAGAGCAAAGAACAATTTATAAAAGAAGTAACCGAGGGCCTTTTGCCCCCGCCACAATATTTTTCGAAGAATGCAATGATGAACAAACAAGGCGCTACCAGCCTTGATGATATTTATGAGAAAGGGCTGCGCATACTGGAGCCTGCCGATTTTGAAACGATGGTAGAGGCTACCGATGCGCTGATACTTGATACCCGCGACCCCCAGGATTTTGCCAAAGGGTTTGTACCCGGCAGCATTAACATAGGCCTTAACGGGCAGTTTGCTCCTTGGGTGGGCGCTCTTATTGTTGACCTGCAACAACCTATTGCCATTGTATGCTACCCGGGTAGTGAAGAAGAAGCAGTGCGCAGGCTGGCACGTGTGGGCTATGATAATACGGTGGGTTGCCTCAAAGGCGGGTTAGATAACTGGCGTGCAGCCGGTAAACCGGTGGAAGTGGTAAACTCGCTGAGCCCTGCGGATTTTGAAAAATTATACCACGCTGAATTGAAGGTTTTGGATGTGCGCCGTTTTGCCGAGCATGAAACCGGGCACGTAGCCAATGCAGAAAATAAACCCCTTGATTATATTAACGACTGGATGCACGAGTTACAGCGCGAAACAACTTATTACATACATTGCGCCGGTGGCTACCGTAGCATGATTACGGCCTCTATTCTTAAATCGCGGGGGTTTGATAATATAGTGGAGGTGGCAGGCGGCTACTCCGCCATATCAAAAACAGGGGTGCCTAAAACCAATGAAACTTCAGTTACCAAATAACTTAAAACCCTATGTTCAAAAAATATTTTAAATTTTTATTGTTCGTTTTATGGAGTGCAACCTGGGTGGTTTCGTGCAACAGCCAAACACCAGGTGTAAAAACGCTTAGCCCTGCCGATTTTGAAAAGGGCATAACCGGTGCGAATGTGCAGTTGGTTGATGTGCGGACACCGGAAGAGTACAACGAAAAACATATTGCCAATGCGGTTAATATTGATGTAGAGGGCAACAGTTTTGAAAAGCAAATGCAGGGGCTTGATAAATCGAAGCCCCTGTACGTTTATTGCCTTAGTGGCGGGCGTAGCATAAAGGCTGCAAAATGGGCTGCCAGCAATGGCTTTACGCAGGTGTATAACCTCGAAAAAGGGGTAATGGGCTGGACGGCTGCCAACCTGCCGCTTACCAGCCAGGCGGGTGCTGCGCAAAACCCGGGAATGAGTTTTGATGAATACCTGGGTAAAATTAAAGAGGGCGGTTTGTTGTTGGTTGATTTTAGCGCTGTGTGGTGTGGCCCCTGCAAGGCTTTACACCCCATAGTAGAGAAGGTGGCGAAGAAAAACGAAGGCAAACTGGTGTTGCTGAATGTGGATGTGGACAAGAACCCTATGGTAGCTAAGGGGATGAATATTGACGGAATACCTTTACTTATACTTTATAAAGATGGCAAAGAGGTGTGGCGCAGTCTGGGTCTGATAGATGAAAAAGAGCTAAACGGCAAGGTGAACGGGTTTTTGAAATAGCACGTACCTCGCTATATTTCGCGTCCTCATGGTTAAACACTACAAAATTACCGTAAGCGGTAAGGTGCAGGGCGTATTTTTCAGGGCTAATACTAAAAAGGTGGCCGATAAACTTGGCATTAAAGGCTTTGTGCGCAACGAGGCAAACGGCAATGTTTACATAGAAGCCGAGGCCGATGGGCCAATATTGGATGAATTTACCCAATGGTGCCGCAAGGGCCCCGATGCCGCCGTGGTTAGCGGTTTAAAGCAAACTGAAGGCGAAATAAAGGGCTTCGGGAATTTTCTTATTTCGCGCTAAAGGGCGGTTTCCCTTCCAAAAAAAGGGAAATTTTGCTATTTTCGCGCCCCTAATTAAGAAAATATGCGAAAATCCCTCACTTTTCTGCTTACCGCACTGTTTTTAGTTACGGCCGCTACGGCACAAAGCACCCTGGTTACCGATAGCTTTGCAAAGGTATCGGATGTTGAATTGCATTACCGTATTTATGGCAAAGGCGACCCTTTAGTATTGCTGCACGGCTCGCTGGAAAGCATGGAAGACTGGAACCACCAGGTAGTAC
>DASZPC010000016.1:0-6379 GCA_035550455.1 Chitinophagales bacterium
GTTATAACCTGCACAATTATTACCACTACCAGGTATTAAGGCAAATTGCCACACCAGCCCTTGGCGATACTATTAATATGTCGGTAAACAAAGAGATAATCCGGACGTACAGTGTTGATATAAGCAATTATAACTTAAGCCATTTATACGCCAATGTTTTTGTAACACAATGGGGGGCCCGCAGTAGTACAAACCACGATGTTTATAATGCCCGGCGGGTAAAAATTGGCGGTATAGCAAAGTGGGAATAGCCTGTTACTTATCACCGAATTTTTCTTTCAGCAGCTTTTGCATAGCCTGCATTTCATCGCGGTATTTGGCGGCGCTAAGAAAATCGGTATCGCGGCTGGCATCGAGCATTTTTTTGCGGGTATCTTCAATGGCCTTGCTTAACTGAACGGCGGTCATGTACTGCATAACCGGTTCAGCCACGAGAGACATCCCCTCTTCCTGCTCGATATAAACATCGGGCGAAACACGGCGGATGTCGAGCACCGAGGTTTGTTTCAGAATTTCCTCGCGCGATTTCAATACAGTTTGCGGCGTTATGTTGTGCTCAGTATTATACTTAATCTGTTTTTCTCGGCGGCGGGTGGTTTCATCAATAGTAAGCTGCATACTGGCAGTTATTGAATCGGCATACATAATTACCAGGCCATTGGCGTTACGTGCGGCGCGGCCTGCCACCTGTATAAGGCTGCGGCGGTTACGCAAAAAGCCTTCTTTATCAGCATCCAGAATGGCTACCAATGAAACTTCGGGCAGGTCAAGACCTTCGCGTAGCAGGTTTACGCCAATCAGCACATCAAATTTGCCAAGGCGCAGGTCGCGGATAATTTCAATCCGGTCAAGGGTATCTACTTCGCTGTGTATGTAGCGGCATTTAATGCCCACGCGGCTCAGGTACTTATCCAGTTCCTCGGCCATGCGCTTGGTAAGCGTGGTAATAAGCACCCTTTCTTTCCGCTTTACCCGTTCGTCAATTTCCTCCATTAAATCGTCAATCTGGTTCAGGCTGGGGCGCACTTCAATAGGCGGGTCGAGCAAACCGGTGGGGCGCACCACCTGCTCCACAATTACGCCGCCCGATTTTTCCAGTTCATAATCGCCGGGGGTGGCACTTACATAAACCGATTGGCTAACCAGGGCTTCAAATTCGTGGAAATTCAAGGGGCGGTTATCGAGGGCCGAAGGCAGACGGAAACCATATTCCACCAAATTCATTTTGCGCGAGCGGTCGCCGCCATACATGCCGCCTATTTGCGGAATGGTAACGTGGCTTTCGTCAATTATCAATAAAAAGTCATCCGGAAAATAATCGAGCAGGCAGTAAGGCCTTGTGCCTTTGGCGCGGCGGTCTAAAAAACGGGAATAGTTTTCAATACCCGAACAATAGCCCAGTTCGCGCATCATTTCCATATCAAACTCCACCCGCTCTTTTAAGCGCGCTGCTTCCACATGCTTGCCAACTTCCTTAAAGTACTGAATTTGGGTATCGAGTTCCAGGCGTATTTCGTCCAATATTTGTAATAACTGCTCCTTCGCCGTTACGTACAGGTTGGCGGGAAAGATGGCTACATTATTAAGTTTGCCTAAAGTGCGCCCTGTGGAAGGCTCAAAACTTTCTATTTCTTCAATCTCATCGCCAAAAAAAGTTATGCGGTAAGCGTAATCAACATAGGGCAGCGCCACCTCCACCACATCGCCTTTAACGCGAAAGGTGCCCCGGCTTAAATCCTCGCCACGAGAATACAAACTCTCCACCAGGGTATGTAAAAACGCATTGCGCGAAATAACCAGGCCGGTTTGAATACGGATAATACCGTTTTCGTAATCAACAGGGTTGCCTAAGCCATAAATACAGGAAACAGAGGCCACTACAATAATATCGCGCCGGCCCGAAAGCAACGAAGCCGTAGTGCTTAACCGCAGCTTGTCTATTTCCATATTAATGCTCAGGTCCTTTTCAATGTATGTTCCGCTTGAAACAATATAAGCTTCGGGTTGGTAGTAGTCGTAATACGAAACAAAATACTCTACAGCGTTATCAGGAAAAAACTGTTTAAACTCGCCGTAAAGCTGCGATACCAGTGTTTTGTTGTGCGTAAGAATCAAAGTAGGCCGCTGTACATTTTGTATTACATTGGCCATAGTAAAAGTTTTACCCGAACCGGTTACCCCCAGCAGCACCTGGTGGCGCTCGTTGCTTTCGAGCCCCTCAGTAAGCTGGCGAATGGCTTCGGGCTGGTCGCCGGCTGGTTGGTATTTTGTGGTAAGGTTAAACTGCATGGTTAGGAAACTGCAAAATTAGGGATATAGTTCAGAGTTTAGGCAGGTAAATGAACGCCAAAAGGCAAGTAATTGTTCACTTTTTTGTGAGTGAATTACATAAGGCCAGCAATTTATTTTTCCGGGCCTCAAAAGTATAGTTGGCGGCTATTATTTCATGGGCTTTTTTACCCAAAGCGGGCCTATCGGCCTTTAATGCTTCACCAATAAGCTGTTTTAACTCCCCAACGTCGCGGTGTTTCAAAACAAAGCCACTATCGCCAATAATTGCAGGCATTGAAAAGACATTTGAAACCACCGGTACACATTCGCAAAGCATGGCTTCGCATAACGAATTGGGAAAACCCTCGGCCATGGAAAGTTGCAGGTAATATTCGTAGCGGCTGTATATGGCAGGCAGGTTTTCGTTTTTAGCGGGGGGTAAAATTTTGACATTGGCTGGTTTCTGCCCCAATAAACTTTCATCAGGCATTCCGAGGATAGCAAACTCGCATTCAGGGAGAGAAGGGGCAACCGCTAAAATTAAATCAATGCCTTTTAGCTGTGCCTGGAAAGGATATTCCCAACCGCCGCTAACGGTAATAAACGTATTGGGCGCTTTTTGGGTAACACACTTCCATTTTTCACTATCATACCCATTTGGAATTTCAGTAAAAGGGGTTTTAAGCCCAGATAAATTGGTATAAATACCCTGTTGCTGCGGTTCGCGGGTATCATAGCTATAAGTGCATTGCATCAGCGTTTTATGTTTAGGCACTATGTGGGTGCACAACTGAAACGACCATGCGGTAAAGGTTTTAAGCACTTTTTTTTGCCAGTTACCATAACCAATACCGGGAAAATTGTGCGCATCGGTTCCACCCACAATTATCAGGCAGGGCCTGCCAAAAACCTTTCCGAACAAGGCAGGCAGAAAGGAATGATAACCCGCAAACTGGCAAACCAGCAGGCGTGCACTAAAAATATTAACCAGCAGAAAGAAGAACTGCGACAGGAACTTTAAAGGCGTTTGGCTTTTTTTAGCAACATAAAAATTGAATTCGTGCGTTTGATATTCTTTCTGCAAAATGCTGACGTCTTTTTGCACAAAAGAGGAGCGCGAAGTATAAAAAATAAGGGCTTTATTGTTTGCCATTGGGTTTATTGGTTACAAGATTAAAAAAACGCCCCATTTAACGCGAATAGGGAATGAACGAAATAATTAGTTTAGCAGCATGTGTGGCATAGCGGGCTTTATTGATTTTAATAAAAATACAGGCAAGGATGTATTGGTGAGAATGGCTGATAGCCTGTTGCACCGGGGGCCTGATGATAGTGGCTATGAAATGCCAGCATCGCCACATGCAGCCATAGGCTTTGGTTTCAGGCGGCTGGCTATTATTGACCTTTCGCCCTTGGGCCACCAACCCATGAAATTTGAAGAGGCCGGGCTTACCATCACCTTTAATGGCGAGATATACAATTACCGCGAAATACGGAAAGAACTGGAAGGCCTGGGTTACACCTTTAAATCAGGTTCGGATACAGAGGTGATATTAAAGAGCTACCATAAATGGGGCGCAACCTGCGTGGAACGCTTTATTGGCATGTTTGCCATTGCCATTAATGATGAAAAGAACGAAAAAGTAGTGCTGTTCCGCGACAGGGCCGGGGTTAAGCCGTTGTACTGGTACCAGCAAAACAACCTGCTGCTGTGGGGTTCGGAGCTAAAGGCTTTAATACAACATCCGGGCTTTAAAAAAGAACTGGATTATAATGCGCTTTCGCTCTATTTTCAGCGGGGGTATATTTCGGCGCCCTATTCCATTTTTAAAAACACCCGTAAGTTATTGCCCGGCCACTTGCTGGAAATTGACCTGAAAGCACAAAAAGCCACCGAGAAAAAATATTGGGATGTTATTGATTGCTACAACCAGCCTAAGTTAAATACATCATACGAGGATGCGCGTAATGAAATGGAGAAACTGATGGTTTCAGCTTTTCAGTACCGCATGGTGGCCGATGTACCGGTGGGTGTGTTTTTAAGCGGGGGGTACGATTCAACGGCTGTAACTGCTTTGTTGCAGGCAAACTCCGGCAGCAAAATCAAAACTTTCACTATTGGTTTTGACGACCCTAAATTCAACGAAGCCCACCATGCCAAACAGGTGGCCGAACACCTTGGCACCGAACACCACGAGCTAACCTGCACTTACAAAGATGCGCTGGATATTGTGCCACAGTGGGCTGATATTTACGATGAGCCCTTCGGCGATATATCAGGTATACCCACCACGCTGGTAAGCCGCATGGCGCGTAAGCAGGTAACCGTGGCGCTTTCCGCCGATGGAGGCGACGAAATTTTTGCCGGTTACCCTAAATATTTTAATGCTGTTAAACGGATTAATAGTTTAGACAGGGTACCCGGTTTTGCCAAAAAGGCATTGTCAAAATTAATACCTGCCGGAAGTAGCGCCGATATTGCCCTGCAAAACAAGCAAAGCAAGCTGAAAGATTATTTGGCTGTCAATGATGTCGTGAAGAAGTTCGACATTATTTCGCAGGCCATGACTTTTTTTGAAACGCAGCAACTGTTTGCCGCCGATATTCAATACCTCCACACCCCGTTTGATGAAGGCGGTTTATTGAATAATTCTAACAATCTGCTTTCAAAATTCCAGGCTACAGAGTATAAAACATACATGGTTGACGATATACTGCAAAAAGTTGACCGTGCCACTATGAGTATAAGTCTTGAAGGACGTGAGCCTTTTTTGGACCAACGCATTATTGAGTTAGCCGCGCGCCTGCCAGAGAATTATAAATACCGTAATGGCATCGGGAAATTTATACTGAAAGACATCACCCATAAATATGTGCCGCAACAAATAATGGAGCGCCCCAAAATGGGCTTTGGTGTACCGCTTGAAACATGGCTGAAGGCAGATTTAAAAGGCCTGCTAACCGATGTTATAAATGAAAAAACTTTGAAAGAGCAGGGCGTATTTAATTCCGGTAAAGCCCTGCAACTGCGCGATAGTTATCTTTCAAACAGGCCGGTTGAATTCCAAAGGCTGAGTTACCTGTTTCTATTCGGGCTGTGGTGGAACAGATGGATGAAGTAGAAACGCACTAAGCAGGTTTAGTTGAGCGGGCTTCCACACCATTACCACCTTTATTAATCCAGATGTTTTGCCCGCCAAGCCCTTCAAGCCTCCGTCGAATTTGTTCAGGGCTTCGCAGGTGTTTATAATAATCGGTTAAAGAATCATACGTATCCAGCTTCGCCCATTCATATTGCTGCTCTTTACCCAATTCAGGGAAACTCTTCATAAAGGTGATAAGTGGAGAAAACCTCTTTAAACACCATTCCAAGAAAGGTGCATTTCTGAAGGCCCAATGAAGCGGAAAGAAAAAATTGACCAAAGAATCAACGATTTTCTTTGACCGGGCCGGGGGCATTTCTTTCAAAATAAGCCTGTAATAAGTAGCCGGGTTAAAATAATAGTTAATGCGCCATATATAGTGGTCAATTACCAAAAGCCCTCCAGGCCGCACCATATTCCATAATGCTTCTATAGTTTTTTCGCTGGATGGTGTATGTTGTATAACCCCCAGGCAAACAACAATGTCAAAACTTCCTGCAGCAAATGGCAATTCATATACGCTGGCCTGGGCGATAGTGTAATTAGGCTTATCGCCAATATTTTCCTTATTCACCTCTACCGCCACACTTAAATCTACCGAATGTACATTGGCGCCCCCTTTAACCAGCAATTCGGTAAAACGCCCGGCACCAGCCCCAACCTCTAATATGTTTTTCTCTTTCAATTGCGCTATTGGCATACCCAGGCATCTTTCAAGCCTTTCCTGCGAAATTTTTGTACCACTAAAACTATCTAATTGTGTTTTGGCATAATTTTTCCACTGCAAGCCAAATGCGTTGGCATAATTATCGGCCGGTACAAACCGTGGGATGCCATTTACAAGTTTAAAACTTTCACCAGAAGCTGACTTTAATTCACTGCCTGAAAAAAAGAGCAGTTCCTTTGACTGAGGAGATATATAAGGTATCATTCTGTGCCAAAAGTAACAGCATTTTGAAATTATA
>DASZPC010000017.1:0-2061 GCA_035550455.1 Chitinophagales bacterium
TATGACCACCTCTCAAATCAATAGCTCTTACACCATTGAAACAAGAGGGGACACCAGAAAAACCGTTATGACCACCTCTCAAATCAATAGCTCTTACACCACGTAAGGGTTCTTAATCTTATTAAGCCCCGTTATGACCACCTCTCAAATCAATAGCTCTTACACCATTTACAGTTAACGGCACATATACGGCTGGGTTATGACCACCTCTCAAATCAATAGCTCTTACACCGAGTTAGAAATAATGAATAACCACACCCAGTTATGACCACCTCTCAAATCAATAGCTCTTACACCCGCCATGTACGGAAGTGCCGCCGTATTTTAGTTATGACCACCTCTCAAATCAATAGCTCTTACACCCGCATTACAGAGGGACTCCGCCCGGAGGGGTTATGACCACCTCTCAAATCAATAGCTCTTACACCATAAACTATTTTATCCAAAAACAGTCGGAAGTTATGACCACCTCTCAAATCAATAGCTCTTACACCTGCCAATTCAATCAAGATTCGGCGGACATAGTTATGACCACCTCTCAAATCAATAGCTCTTACACCTTTATAAAGGAGGAAATAACCCTGAGTGCGTTATGACCACCTCTCAAATCAATAGCTCTTACACCATACCTGCTTGTTTTGCCTTGTAAGCGAATTAATTACCCACTAAAACCGGAATAAAAACAAGGCCCGGATTTGGTGTATTTAACCCGCAGCCTTGTTTTTGATTTGAAAGGTAATCAAAACTTAAAATTGATTTGAATTGTGTCTGGCTGGTGTACTACACCATTTCCTTAAGGGACTTTTGCCGCGAGGCAGCTACTTTAGCTTTCGCAACATAACGGCCCTGTTATTGCTTTCGCAACCAACTCGCCTTCACACAGGCGGTACTGTAAAAATAACTTATTCTTTATTTCCCGCCAAATTTTTTATTCCCTTTAAAAGGTTTCTTTGTAAAACGGCCTTTGCCCGGCGCAGGCCTGTTTTCCCTGCTTTTGTAATAGTCCTCAACGCTTAGCGAGTTATTTTTGGCTCTTACAACATCGGCGCCGCCCTGCGCTATTACAAAAGCCGCATTCCGGTCAGCCGAAATTTTATGGTCCTGGTATTTAGGCTTGTAAGGTTGCCCCTTTTTTTCATCTATCTTTTTCTGCCTTTCATCGGCGGTTTTTATCTCCTTTATATTTTTAGCGGGGCAGTTGCCTTTGTCGCAGGCCGCCTTTTTTATTTGTAAAAATTCCTGGCTGCTGCGGTTGCCCACCATACCACACACGCTGCACACGCGGCTGGTATATTTGGGGTCAATAAAGGTTACTAAAATGCCCTGCTTATCGGCTTCTTCTTTAATAAATCGCACCAGTTGCCCATAGCTCCAGTTGCGGAACATCAGCAATAGCCTGTCGAACACACTGGGGTAGCTTTTTTCAGTTTTGCTGCGCGTCAGTTTTTCGTTCAGGGCAATGCTTCCTTTAGCCGCTCTTTCGCGCGCTGCGGCAAAATCAACATCCTCCAGTATAATAGTACCCGCCTTTTTTTCAAGGGCAATTTTTATAAGCCGCTTGGCATAGCGCCGGTTAAGCTGCTTAACGGCAAGGCGTTCTTTTTTGCGTAGCAGTTGCAGTTCTTTTAATTTATTATGCGCTGTATTACCGCCCAGCGCGGCGGTTTTTACCTTTCGTTGTAAATCGCGTATCCGGTTAAAATACTGGTTGCGCATTTTAAGCACCTGCTCCTTATCGCCCAATGGTTTGGCATCGCTCAAATCGCTAAGCCCCCAGTATAAGGGTATTTTATAACCTAAATCAATGCCCATACACAGCCCGGGTTTAAAAAATGAGGCGTCATGTTTGGGTTCTGCGCGCAGTTTAAAAGTTTGCTGCAAAAATAATTTGCGCCTTCGCCAGTCAAGCTTCAAATGGCTGTCGCCAATTAGCTGATGTGCGGCGGGGCCATCCTCTTTTTTGCGGTTGGCATAGGCTTTCATTACCTCCTGTACAAACGCCTCGTTATTACTCGGCGTGGCGCTTGTCTGTTCCTTATCTGCGCCAAAGTTTATTTCAAA
>DASZPC010000018.1:0-4850 GCA_035550455.1 Chitinophagales bacterium
GCTCAAATTTCATGGTAGCACCACAGTTCTTGCAGGCAAACAATTGCCCTATATCACTGGAGCTATCGGTATTGGCTTCAGGCATTGCTACAAGCGGTTACGGTAGTAATATCAATTATGAAGCCGGTGGCGGCGGTGGCGGAACATTATTGAATGCATTATTTAGTTCAGTTACTGTACTTGCCTGTGCCCAACTGGCCATACCTGCTTTCCATATCAGGCTATCGCGGCGCAATTGTCCGCTTTGAGCCATTTGCTGCATTTGCTCATAACTAAAAGGGCCTGTTTGCTGCCCGTTTACCGCTATAAAAAACTGTGTAACTGGCGGCGGTGGCGGTGGTACATTGGTATTTTGCTGGTTCATTTGGTTACCAAAGGCATTGGTTACCATATTTCCCATGCCCATGCCCACGCCAAAACCAACCCCCATACCGGGGAAACCCTGGTTTTCGGCGGCAGTTTCAATGCTCTGAGCGGTTTTAAACTGGGCAAATTTCTGCATGTCAATTTTATTGAGGCGCGAGTACTCAAATATCTCTTTCTTCAAATCATCCGGCATGGATACATTTTCAACCAGGAACTTGGTGATTTTTAAGCCATACTCGTCAAAATCAGCATTCAATTTTTCCTGGCCTATGCTGGATAGTTCCTCCAGGTTGGCAGCAAATTTTTCAATAGGCAGGTTACCGGTACCCGCTGCATTGGTAAACTTGGTTACTATAAGGCTTTTTAATTGCCCGTTTACTTCATCAGTAGTGTACTCTCCTTCTGTTCCGGCTACTTCCTTTATAAACTTACCCCCATCGGTAACGCGGTAGGCAAACGAACCAAAAGCTCTCAATTCTATTAATCCAAACCGGTCATCGTTCAGTGTAATAGGGTTTTTAGTTCCCCATTTTTGGTCAATAAACTGGCGGGTGCTTACAAAAAACACATCCACTTTAAAGGGGCTGTTAAATCCATATTTCCATCCCATCAGGGTGGTTAAAACAGGCATATTCTGCGTTTCCAGGGTATAGGTGCCCGGCTGAAATACATCGGCAATTTTACCTTCGTTCATAAACACCGCCTGTTGCGACTCGCGCACAATCAATTTGGCCCCCATTTTAATTTCATTCTGGAAACGCGGAAATTTCCAAACCAATGTATCGCTGGTGTTGTCAGTCCACTCAATTATATCTATTAACTGGTGTTTAATCGCATCAAATAATCCCATGATTCTGTTTGTTTTATTGTCTTACAATATTATAGATAAAGAACGATTCAGAAAGGTAAAAAGTGTAATAGTTTAATGGACTTTTTAACTATTACGCATCCCTTAAATCATATTAATTATATAATTACCTTAATTACGCTAGCGAAATATTTGCTGAGTTATCGCCCAAAGCTTTGATAATCATGTAAAAGTAACCCCATACGATTTTAACAAAAAGTAATTTTCGCTGGCAGCGATTTTCTTATAGTAGCATATACTTTTGCATAACCCTTAGCACATCCCCATTTGTTTACTTAAAATCTAACTAAAGGCATGAAAAAACTTTACGCCCTGGGATTTGCGCTTTCTTTAATCAGTTTTGGTTTCTCACAAACTACCTATCAAAGCGTTTATAACATTTTACAGCAAAATTGCACCGGTAGCTGTCACACACAGGCCAACCCGCAAAATTTGGTTTTAGAGGGTACACCACAGCAGGTTTACACTGCGCTTGTAAATGCCACGCCAGTTAACAGTATTGCACGGACAGCCGGTAACCTGGTAGTTGACCCCGGCAATCCGCGTAACAGCTTTTTGTTTATTAAAATAAACCATGGGCTTGATTATAACCTGCAAATGGCTAACGGCGAGGGAATAGCCATGCCGGACTCGAACGTAAGTATGAGCGAAGTAGAGCGTGAAATGGTGCGCCAGTGGATACTTTTTGGTGCCCGCGATACTGGCACTTTTCTAGATTCATCCATTCTTGTAAACTTTTACGTTGGCCAGGGCGGTGAACCGCGTGTTTCCCCGCTTGCCCCACCTGCGCCCGGTACCGGTGTTCAGTTGCACTGGGGGCCTATGTTTGTTAACCCCGGTGTTGAAATTCAGTATAACATCAACACCTATATCAACAACAGTACTCCTATTGATATTTCCAGCTTTACCTCTAAAGATAACCCCGAGTCGCACCACTTCGCCATTTTCAAATACCATCCCGGCCACGATACTCTTTTTGCGAAAGGAATGATACCTGAAATGGGCCTTAGCGATGTGGCCAGTATGTGGTATAACGCCGACCTTATATCGCAATACCCCAAGGATATGCAAATGGATTTCCCGGCCGGAACAGGTTTAGTATGGGACAGTGCTACCGTTCTTTCACTTAGCTACCACATGATAAACTACCGCGATTCGATATTGGCTGCCGAGGGTTACCTGAATATGTACTACCACGAACATGTTCCCGGTACTACCCCTGTTTTAACTGCACAGGTTATCTACCATTATCCAAATGTAAACGACCTTATTATTCCCAATGATAGTATTAACCACACCTTTACTATTAATCAGCATGACCCTGACTCTGCATTTTTATGGAATATTATTTCTATTCAGGCACATACCCACAAGTATGGTGTAGGCTATGATATCTGGACACGCAAACCAAACGGCGACCCGGATTCTTTGATTTATGACGGTGGCTATGACCCCACCTATACTTATAATTTTGGCCAGTATGAATGGAGCGATCCACCGTACCGCAAGTTTGACCCACCCTACCAGGTGGATATGCGCAACGGGCTTATACACAAGGCCACTTATAACAATAGCAGTAACCATACTGTTAATTTTGGTATTAGTACTGAAGATGAAATGTATATCAGCTTTATAATGTATTATAAGTCTGATTTCCCTTCGGCTATTGGCGAGCAAATTTATAGTGATGATAACGTGAAGGTTTACCCCAACCCGGTAAGCACTGAAGCCTATATCAAAATCAATTCAAAGGAGGACATAAACAATGCCTCGTTTTATTTGTACGACTTGTTAGGCAACCAGGTGGCAAAAGTTGAAGGCATTAACCAGCATTACTTCAGGGCCGATTTAAGCAGCTTAGCCAATGGCTGTTATATTTACCGTTTAACTGCCAATGGCAAATACACCGGTACTGGTAAATTGATTGTACAGCATTAACAGGTATGGCCTGTCATAGCAAGCGAAATTCTTTATATGTAGTTTACTAAGGTTACTGAACTAAAGTATTTTTCCGGGCGGGTTCAAACATCTCTTTTAGTGTGGCAACGGCATAGTCAATTTCTTCTTTGGTGTTATACTTACTGAAAGAAAAGCGAACCGATTTACGTTGCGGGTCGGCTTTAATACCTTCTAATACATGCGAGCCTTTTTCGGAGCCTGAAGAACAGGCGCTGCCCCCACTGGCGGCTATCCCTGCAATATCCAGGTTAAATAAAGCCAGTTCCGATTTTTCATTCGGGGGTAATGAAACATTCAATACCTTATAGTTTCCATTGCTGCCTGGATTGCCGTTGTATTCAATGCCTGGTATTTCAACGTTCAGGCGTTCAAACATATAGGCCTTGAGGCCGCTGATGTATTCGCGGTTTTCTGCCATGTATGCGGCAGCTAGTTCAAGGGCCTTGCCAAAGCCTATAATGCCATAAACATTTTCGGTGCCTGCGCGCATATTGCGTTCCTGGGCACCGCCTTCTATATAGGGTTTAATGGTGTTTTCGCTGTTTATATAAGCAAAGCCAATTCCTTTTGGGCCATGTAGCTTATGTGCCGAACCGGTAAGGAAATGGATTTTTGTTTTCTGTAAATCGAATGGAAAGTAGCCTATAGTTTGTACGGTATCTGAATGAAAAAGCGCGCCGTATTTAATACACAATGCTGAAACCCGTTCAAGGTCCAGCAGCGTACCAATTTCGTTATTGGCATGCATTAAAGTAACCAGGGTTTTATCAGTTCCCTGCGCCAACAGCCTTTCAAGGTGGGCATAATCAATATGCCCCATGCCATCTAATTCCACATAATCAACCTGCACTCCTACCCTTTCCATTGTTTCCACCGAATGTAAAACACAGTGGTGCTCTATGCGCGATGAAATAATACGCTTAACGCCTAAATCGCGCACAGCGCCTTTAATTATCATATTGTTGCTTTCGGTACCGCAACTGGTAAAGAATACCTCGGCGGTTGAAGCATTTAAGTAACCGGCAATAATTTTCCGTGCCTTTTCAATAGCTGCTTTGGTTTTGCGCCCAAAGCCGTGTATGGACGATGGGTTGCCATAATGCTCGGTTAGGTAGGGCATCATTTCATCCAGCACTTCAGGGGCAAGGCGGGTGGTGGCCGCATTATCCAGGTAAACCTTCATCAAATTCTTTTCAGCAAAAATAATTCATTTACCGATACTGCCCTCTTGCTACCCTAAAACAGCTTATTATCTTTACATTTGTAAACACATGATATGAAAAAAGCCCTGTTCCTTTTTGCTATTGCTGCATTTGTGCTTTATTCCACAGGCTGTAAAAAATGCTACCATTGCCAAAACACCTGTACACTTTGTGTTTATTCCGATAGTATTATTCAAAACTACCAGCAAAAATTTTGTAACGACAGCTTTTCCAGCGAGTCGGCTTATATGGCCGCTATTGCTGCCGATACCGCCCTTGGTTTTGTTTGTGCGGAAACCGCTTCGGATTATAGCCAGGATTACTGCGTAAACAAACCGGGGCAAGACGAGTACAAAGATTATTACGACAGGGGTGGCCGGGTTCCCTGCTCTCCTAAGTAGAAAAACATATCAATTATTTTTTCCCGGGCTGGCTTACTTCATCAGCGCTTTTAT
>DASZPC010000019.1:0-1935 GCA_035550455.1 Chitinophagales bacterium
GTGCTCGATTTTCAAAAGCAAATCCGCTCAATACCCAAAGCGGTAATTGCCATGGTTAATGGTTTTGCTATTGGTGGTGGCCACGTTTTGCACGTAGTGTGCGATCTTTCCATAGCCAGCGAAAATGCCATATTCGGCCAAACAGGGCCAAAGGTAGGCAGTTTTGATGGTGGCTTTGGCGCTAGTTACCTGGCCCGGATAGTGGGGCAGAAAAAAGCCCGCGAAATTTGGTACCTGTGCGACCAATATACTGCGCAGGACGCCCTTGATATGGGGCTGGTGAATAAAGTAGTGCCGTTGAAAGACCTGGAAGACACCACCGTTGAATGGTGTAAAAAAATACAGGAAAAATCGCCGCTGGCCATCCGTATGTTGAAAGCATCGTTTAACGCTGAACTGGACGGGCAGGCAGGCATACAGGAACTGGCCGGCAATGCCACCCTGCTTTACTACCTGAGCGATGAGGCCAAAGAAGGCAAGAATGCCTTTATTGAAAAACGCAAGCCCGACTGGAGCAAGTTCCCGAAATTTCCGTAGGAGGCAGATTATTTTCTTTGTTATTTTTACCAGAACTGAAAAGAAGCAGATGCAGAAAATTGAAACTGATTTAACGAAAATGCTGGGTATTGATTACCCCATTATTATGGCCCCTATGTTTTTGGTAAGCAATGCAAAAATGGTGATAGAAGCCTGCAAAGCGGGCATTACCGGGGCTATTCCGGCGCTTAATTACCGTAGCGATGCGGAATTCCGCAAAGCATTGGATGAGATTAAGGCCGCCACCGATAAACCATTTGGCATTAACCTTATTGCCAATAAATCAAACATCAGGCTTGAAGAACAACTGAAAACCTGCGTTGAATACAAAGTGCCTTTTATTATCACCTCGTTAGGTTCGCCCAAAAAAATTATTGATGCCTGTAAACCTGCCGGCATTAAGGTGTTTTGCGATGTAATTGATAAAGAGTTTGCCCTGAAGGTAGAGCAAATGGGCGCCGATGCTGTGATTGCGGTAAACAACCAGGCTGGCGGCCATGCAGGGCCTCAAAGCCCCGAAACACTTATCCGCGCCGTAAAATCAGTTTGTAAAATACCGGTAATCTCAGCTGGTGGCGTGGGCAACGGGGCGCAATTAAAACACATGCTTGATTTAGGCGCTTGCGGTGTATCGGTGGGCAGCCCTTTTATAGCTTCAGATGAAGCGCCGGTTTCGCACGATTATAAAATGGCCTGCGTAAACTATAAAGCCACCGATATTGTAATGACTACTAAACTCTCGGGCACACCTTGTACCGTTATTAATACCGATTATGTAAAGAAAATAGGCACCCAACAAAACTGGCTGGAACGCTTTTTAAACAGCAATAAACGGATTAAAAAGTGGACCAAAATGATAACCTATTACAAGGGAATGAAAGCGCTGGAAAAAGCTGCTTTTAGCGCCACTTATCAAACCATGTGGTGTGCCGGGCCCTCCATTGAATTTGTACACTCAGTAAGGCCGGTAAAAACAATAGTGGAAGACCTATTGGTGGGTTATGACCAAAAAGAAGTTACAACTACTGCCAGCGCTGTGACAGCGTAAAAAAACCGGGGGGTTGATTTCACTGTATGTATTTGATGCAGACTACTTACTTACTTTTTCAGCCTCTTTATCCTGAACAGTAACCACCCAGGGGTATTGTTCAAGCCACTTAACACGGTTAAGGCGTACTTTTTCCTGCTTCCAGGCTTTAAAACTATCGGCTAAATAAACAGGGTTTCGGGTATCGTCAATTTTATACAATACCTTCAGCATGGGTGTTTTTATTTGCGTGGGAAAGGTTTGGTCAAGATATTCGTTAAAAGAAGTATCGTTCATTTCAATACTAAAAGCCAGGGAATACTCGGCAAGGGGGCCTGTAGGGAGCCATTTCTCCACGTATGCCGGTGTGC
>DASZPC010000020.1:0-3194 GCA_035550455.1 Chitinophagales bacterium
ACGATACCAAAACATCTGATTTATTGGATGCGGTGTGGGACGGCAAACAAGCCCAAATGTGGTTTACTTTTGAATTTAAGCCCCAGGCCCCGGCGCCCCTCGCCCTGCCAAATGATATTGCAATTACCAACGAAGGTGGCGAAACCTACTTGTATGTAGTGTTGAATGGCAACAACCAGTTGGTTAAAATCCGCTATAGTGATAAGAAGGTTATTGGGAGTGAGCCTACCGGTATGGCGCCTTTCGGCATAGCTATAGCGGCAGGCAAAATATACGTAACCAACTGGGCTGGCCCTGTGCCTACCGATACCTTGCTGGAAACGGCCGGTATTCCTTACGGCGAAGTTTACATTAACCACCGCACCGGTGGCACCAGTTGCGGAACGGTATCGGTAATTGATTTGAAAACAGGGATAACCGAGAAGGAAATACCGGTGGCCCTTCATCCGAATGCGATTATAAAAAGCCCCGATGAAAAATACATATATGTAGCCAACGGCAACAGCGATGAGGTTTCGGTTATCAGTACGGCTACGAACACTGTCTGCGATTCGATTTCGGTAAAGCTGAGTAAGGAGAATAACCCCTACATAGGCAGTTCGCCCAACGCGCTGGCGCTTGATAAAACCGGCGAAAAATTATACGTAGCCAATGGCATGGATAACGCACTGGCAGTAATTAAACTCGGCGCTCTATCGGGAGGCAAGGCGGGCGATGATAAATTACTCGGCTTTATTCCCACCGAAGCATATCCGGCTGGCATTGCTTTAGACGATAAGAATTTATATGTCTGCAACCTGGAAGGCGAAGGCGCACGGGTAAATATAAAGGGCAGCTATAACGCACACCACCAGGAGGCAACAGTCTCCATCATACCGGTTCCTGATGAGAAAGAATTACCCGCTTTAACCGCAAGGGTGGAGAAAGCCGATATGCTTTTCCGCACCAAACTGGCGCAGTTGCTTCCGCGCGATAACATAAAACCTCAACCGGTGCCCGAAAGGATTGGCGAGCCTTCCTTGATTAAACATGTTATTTACATTATTAAAGAAAACCGCACCTACGACCAGGTAATGGGCGATGTGCCTACCGGAAACGGTGATAAATCGCTCTGCATTTACGGCGACAGCGTAACGCCTAACCAGCACCGGTTAGTAAAACAGTTTGAATTGCTCGATAATTATTATGCCTCAGGTAAATCATCTGCCGAAGGCCACCAGTGGACAGACGCGGCTATGACTTCTGATTACGTGGAGAAGAATGTTCGGGCGTGGTTCCGCAGTTACCCGCATGTGCAGAACGATGCATTGGTGTATAACCGGGAAGGGTTTATATGGAATAACGCTTTGGATCACGGCAAAACTGTGCGTATTTATGGCGAGGCTTGTGAACCAGAGTGGGACCGGAAACTTGGATGGAAGGATATTTATAAAATGTATAAGGCCGGTGAACTAGTGCAGTTTAATAATGAGACAACTATATCGCGGGTGCGGCCTGTGTTGTGTATGAATTCGCCCTGTGCCGATACGCATGACTTTAGCGATGTAATGCGTGCCGATGCTTTTATTAAAGAACTGCACCAGTACGAAAAAATGGAAGGCGACCAGTGGCCGCAGCTAATGGTAATGGCACTTTCGGATGACCATACAGCAGGGCTTAACCCCAAATACCCAACGCCGCGTGCTATGGTGGCAGATAATGATATGGCCGTTGGCAAAATTGTTGAAGCTGTATCGCACAGCCGTTTCTGGAAAAGCACGGCTATTTTTATTACGGAGGATGACAGCCAGGACGGGTGGGACCATGTTTCGGCTTACCGTACCACCGGTTATGTTATCAGCCCGTATTCGCAACTGCATAAAACTATACATACCAATTATAACCAAACCTGTATAGTGAGGACTATTGAGCAGATACTTGGGCTGCCGCCAATGAATGTGATTGATGCTACGGCATTGCCTATGTTCGATTGCTTTCAGAATAAGCCGGATACTACTACCTACAGCAAGGTGGCGAATATTATACCGCTGGATGAAATGAACAAAGATGAATCAATGTTGAAAGGCAAAGAACTGGATTATGCTGTGCAATCATCGGCGCCGGAATATGAATACGTTGACCGGGGGAACGATGACCTGCTGAACCGGGTATTATGGTTTGCCGCAAAAGGCAATGAGCCATACCCAACCGCCATGACAATCAGGAAAAAGAAACGCGGAAAAGATGATGATTAAAATAGGATATAACGGCTTTGCCGGATCTCGTCCTGCAATATTTCGACATTAATTCTGAAAGCAGTTTTAATGTTTTCGGGTGTAAGCACTTCGGTTTTGCTACCATGCGCCAAAATGGAACCATTATTTAGCAAGGTGATATTGTCGGCATGTCGCAAGGCCAGGTTAAGGTCGTGTACTACTAACACAACTATAACATGTTCTTGTTTAAGAAATTGATTTATCTTCTCAATAAAATCGAGTTGATAGTGGATATCCAGGAAAGTTAAAGGTTCATCAAGCAGCAAATACCTGAAGCTTTTTCCTTCACCGTACCATATTTGTGCCAACACCCTGGCAAAATGAACACGCTGCTTTTCGCCCCCGCTAAGGGTCATAAAATCGCGGTTAGCCATGTCTGCAATACCGAAAAGTTCGAGGGCTTTGTTACAAGCTTCGAAATCAATGGGTGAAGGGGCGTTGGTAAAATGCGGATAACGGCCCATCATTACCACATCAGAAACCTTTAGCGGAAAAGTTACCTCGACATTTTGTGATAATACTGCCCGTATTTTCGCTAAAGCGGAGTTTTTAACTGAGTGGAGGTTTACATTAGTGTAAATAACTTCACCGGAATAATTTTTTAACAGCCCGCTAAGTATTTTAATCAGGGTGGATTTACCCGAACCATTTGGCCCGATAACAAGATTCATTTTACCGGGTAAAAAGCTAACGGAAACATTGTTCAATAATGTTTTGCCATCAACTTTATATGTGATATTTTTAGCAGTGAGCATAAGTGTTAGAAATAATAACTTTTGCCCCTTAAAAGGTAAATAAAAACCGGCGCCCCTATTATTGAGGTAACAACGCCAATGGGTAATTCGGCGGGATGTAATAACATACGTGCGGTTAAATCAGAAAAACTTAAAACAACAGCACCCAGCAAAGCGCTATTGATAATTAAGTACCGGTTATCGG
>DASZPC010000021.1:0-4988 GCA_035550455.1 Chitinophagales bacterium
CCGATTTTGAAGTGGGCGACCTGATGATAATTACCGACCACATTTACCTGCAACCCGAGCACCCCCTGCGGGGCAAAAATTATGAAGAACTTGGGCCGAGGTTCCCGAATATGAACCATGCCTATAACCCCGATTTGGTACGCTGCGGGCTGAATATTGCCTTAGCGCATAAAATTAAATGCCATACAGGTGTTTATGCGGGCTTACAGGGGCCCACTTTTGAAACGCCTGCTGAGTACCGGATGCTGCATATAATTGGCGCCGATGCGGTGGGCATGTCTACCACCCCGGAAGTAGTGGTGGCAAGGCATATGGGACTGGAAGTTTTTGCCATTTCGGTGATAAGCGATGTAGGCTACCCACCCGAAAAAGCAGATAAAGTAACCCACCAGTTTGTTTTACAAAAAGCATCGGAAGCCGAGCCTAAAATGAGGCTTATAGTAACCGAACTGTTAAAAGAAATTTAACCGGAAATGGGAAGTATGAAAGAAGCCATAAAAATCCTGGTAGCATTGCTTACGGGCGTTTTTGGCTTTTATTACTCCTATGCAGCAACAACCGATTCCACCGCCACACCAACAAAGCCGAAGCGCCCCTCCACAAAAAATGATACCTGGTACCATGCCTCGGAACCTGAACAACACTATGTAATTGATTCGAGTATTATCCGCCTGCAAAACTACAACGTTATTGAGCGCGATGGCCGTGAATACATAAACCTGGGCAACACCGGCACAGCAGCTTTTCCGGTAGTGTATGATGTGGACCGGAGTATTGGGTTTGATGCCGGTTATAACCAGTTTGATTTGTATAAATATACCATAGACTCGGTACGCTATTACCAGGTGATACGGCCTTACACAGAAATTAGTATGATGCTGGGCCTTAATTACGAGCAACAGTTTAAGGCCAAATTTGCCAACCAGTATAAAAACATGGTGTATTACGGGGTTGATTTTACCCGGATATTTTCGAGCGGTGTTTATCAAAACCAGCGTGCGAACGACAATGGTTTTTCACTTTATGCCATTTACAACAGTAAAAACCAGCGGTGGAATGTAAGGGCCGACCTGCTTTTCAACCTGTTTAAGGTGCAGGAAAACGGGGGCGTAACCATGAACCCGTTTGATTCTACCTATTTTAAAAAGAACCTGGTGCCCATTTACGATACTGCTGAAAACAAGTATATGCAAATCAATTTTTTCCTTACCAGCACTTATAATGTGGGGAAGAAATACTACGAGCGCATTAACGATACCTTACGCCAGCAAAAAGTGTTGCCTGTTTTCAGGGTTTCGCACCAGTTTAACCTTGAAAAAAGCAGCTTTAAATACCGCGATTATTATCCCGATACGCTTAAATACGATGCTTTTTACATGCCCGATTCGGTGTATAATGATTTAAGCTATTTCAAATTCGGGAATGCCTTTCAACTGGAATACAGGCCCCGGAAACTAACCTCAGATTCTACATACGAGGAAAAGGATTTTATTGCCGAGGCCGAGGCCGGATTTGATTATTATTTGCTAACGCAAGATACCGCCCACCATCATTTCGGGAATTTATATGTGGGGGGTATTTTCAGGAACAATTATGCCAGTAAGCCAAAAATAATTTACAGGGCATCGGTTAAATATTATTTGTGGGGCTACAACCAAAACGACCTGCTGGTTGACGGAGCAGCAGGGTATAATTTTGGTAAAATAGGCATACTTACCGGCAATGCCACTTACGAAATAAAGCAGGCCCCTTACATTTACGAACACTACGATTATATACCCGAACACTGGAGCTACAACCTGCCTAAAACAAAAATACTGGCAGTTGGCGGTAAGTACCAAAACCCGAAGTATGGTGTTTATGCCGACTTTAACTACTATGTAGCCGACCACCTGCCAACATTGCCCGGGTCAGCGTCGCCTTATGTAAGCACAAAGGTTGAAAATGCTTTTGTTATCCATGCCGGGAACCGGAACGAGGTAATAGGCATCCATTTCGACAATGATATTTGGTACACCATTGCACAGAACAACGGTTACATAAAAGAAATGTTCCCGATGCTTTATACCAAGCACAGCCTTTATTATGAAAGAAGGGTGTTTAATGGAGCCTTTTGGTTTGCCACCGGTTTCGATTTGCGTTTCAGGTATAAAAACAATTCCCCTTATTACAACGCTTTGTTGGGCGCATTTATACCCGAAAACCAGGTATTGCCTACTTATCCTGTGCTCGACTTTTTCTTTAATTTCAAAATAAAAACAGTGAGAATATTGCTAAAGGTTAGCAATATCAGTTCCGAGTTTGGCCCTAAAGGCTATTTCAGCGCTTATAATTACCCTGCCAATGACATATCCTTTATTGCCGGTGTTTCATGGCGCTTTTTTGAATAGGAATAACTTTAAAACAAACCACCCTGGTTGCCTTTTTTACCGGCCTTGGGGTTTACATCCAGTTCAATAGTGGTACCCATGTCAACTTCATCGGGCATTTTATTTACTTCAGTAATTTTACCGCTTACATCAAACTGGGTAAGGCGGTTGCCCAGGGCTTTCCATCCTTTCACATCTATCAAATCGTTCAACTTCACTTCTTCTTCCACCTTTTCCTTGCCTTTTCCTTTCAATACGTTAAACTTAACCCATACTTCAGGCCTTGATGAAAACACGTGCAGTTTGCTATTGTTATGCTCCGTAATAACCGATGTTTTATACTTCTCGGTTTTTATTTCCACCTTAAACCTTTTCACATAATACTCCTTACTACTGCCATCGTAATAAACAGCAGCATAAATGCCTTCAGGATTAAATTTTTCAACGGATAGTATGTCATCGGTTTCGTACTTATTCGTCAACTCGAAATTGGTCAATTCTACGTTGCCATCTTTATATGCCACAATTACCTGGTCGCCGGTGTTGAATTCGCCCAGGTATTGGGTTTTCTCCTTCTCCTCTGCCACCAAACGGCCAAATTTTTCATCGAACCACAATTTAATGCCGCCTATTGATGATTTACCCTTTTCAACCAAATCAATTTTCCTTACCGGGAATTTTGTAAGAATGTTGCCCACACTGCCCCTGCCTTTAATATCAATAGTGGCAAAATCGAATTCAAACTCCTTAATACGGGCGGTGCTATTGGGATGCAGTTGCACTTTCACCACCTCGCTTTCGCTGTTAGGGTTGGCTGTAAAGTATAAAGTTCGTGTTCCTGCCGCTCCCTGGGTAAGGTCGTATTCTTTATCGCGGGTAACACCGGTTACATTAAAGCGCTTTACAAAAGCACGTTTACTGCCGCCATCATAATAGGCCATGTTATAGGCCATGCGCTCATCATTCTTCTTCCAAACATTGATATAGATAATGTCCTTACCTATAAATTTCTTGTCTCCCAACCGAGAAACCATCATTTTACCGCTGCGGGTAAAAACAATAATATCATCCAAATCGCTACACTCGCATACAAATTCATCCTTCTTCAAACCGGTACCAAAAAAGCCTTCTTCGCGGTTTACATACAACTTGGCATTAGTGGCGGCCACCTGTTTTACCTCAATTTCCTCAAAGCCCCTTACCTCGGTTTTGCGCTCGCGGCCCTTACTATATTTCTTCAGCAGGTTTTGAAAATAGGCCACGGTATATTCCGTAAGGTGTTTCAGGTCATGGGCTACTTGTTTCAATCCCAGTTCAATAGCCTTAATTTCCTCATCTGCCTTAAACCCATCGTACTTACTAATCCGCTTAATCTTAATCTCGGTAAGCCTTACTATATCATCAGTCGTTATTTCGCGCCTGAATAGTTTTTTGTATGGCTTTAAACCCTTGTCAATGGTGGCAATTACATCTTCCCAGGTTTCACACTCCTCAATATTCCGGTAAATACGCTTTTCAATAAATATTTTTTCGAGCGAAGAGAAATGCCATTTTTCATTTAATTCCGCCTGCTTTATTTCCAACTCCCGCTTTAACAGTTCCTTTGTCCTGTCGGTCGAAAGCCGCAATATATCATCCACCGAAATAAACACCGGTTTTTCATCAACTATCACACAAGCATTAGGCGATATGCTTAACTGGCAATCGGTAAAGGCATACAATGCATCAATAGTAACATCGGGGTCCGAACCGGGGGCCAGCTCAATTAATATTTCAACATCTTTAGCCGTGTTATCGCTAACCCGTTTAATTTTTATTTTACCCTTATCCTGCGCTTTTAAAATGCTTTCAATAAGGCTGCTGGTAGTTGTGCTATAGGGTATTTCGCGGATGGCAAGGTTCTTTTTGTCAACCACTTCAATTTTGGCACGCACTTTAACTTTACCGCCACGCTCGCCCTTATTATAATCGGCCACATCAACAAACCCACCGGTTGGAAAATCGGGCAGCAAACGAAAGCGCTTGCCTTCCAGGTAATTAATACTGGCCTCGCACAACTCAATAAAATTATGCGGCAGTATTTTGGTGGAAAGCCCTACGGCAATCCCATCGGCCCCCTGCGATAAAAGCAAAGGGAATTTTACCGGAAGGGTTACCGGCTCCTTTTTCCTACCATCGTAACTCAATTGCCATTCAGTGGTTTGCCCGTTAAAAGAAACCTCTTTCGCAAATTTGCTAAGGCGCACTTCAATATAACGCGGCGCGGCGGCACTATCGCCGGTACGCACATCGCCCCAGTTACCCTGGCAATCAAACATCAGTTCTTTTTGGCCAATATTTACCAGCGCATCGCCAATGCTTGCATCGCCGTGCGGGTGGTACTGCATGGTTTGGCCTATTACGTTCGCCACTTTATTAAAGCGGCCATCGTCCATTTCATTCAGGGCATGTAAAATCCTCCGCTGCACTGGCTTCAGCCCATCCTCAATGGCAGGTACCGCCCTTTCCAGTATTACATACGATGCATAATCTAAAAACCAGTCTTTAAACATGCCATCTATATGCTTGGCATCGTCCGACCGGCCATTCATGTTTTCTTTTTCTTCTGACATAATCCTT
>DASZPC010000022.1:0-5683 GCA_035550455.1 Chitinophagales bacterium
TATGCTGGTAAATAACTGCCACGATAAAATCCGGAATGAACTATCGGGCGGGTACAACTGCGAAATAGCCGCTACCGAATCAAAAGGGTAGAAGAAAGAATTGTCCACCTCCAGCGCCTTTACCAGTTTGGGGATAAAAGCATAACAGGCTTTTTTGCGGTTGTTGGCAAGGCTATCGTTCAAAAATGCATCTGATAGTATTTGTAATGAATCTTCGGCGGTTTTTAGTTTGGCCAGGTTTGCTTTGGTTATTGTTTCGTTTATTACGGGCATTTTGGCGTTGCCGGTTTTCTTTTGGGCAAACACTAGGGCCGGGCAAAGGCAAAACAGCAGTATCAGGTTTTTCATTTTGATAAAAACGCCCAGGTTTAAACGTTTATTGCGTGCAAAATTAACATAAACCCGGTCTTGGTTATGTGCGCCTGTGTAAATACATGCCTAACTACCATTTTTTATAAATAATTAAACTGCCCCGATTGGATATTTATTGGGTTTCTGAGTATGGCCAAATGCAGACCGCCCCGTATGTACAGTTTAGCGGCACATCCACTCCTTCTGAATCTGGTTAATACGCCACCATCAAACCTGCCTGCGCCGCCCTCCATTTCGACTACACTTTGTTCCGTCGAAATTTCTCCCTAAAGGGAGTGCCGCTACCCACTGGCGCGAGTAGACTAACATAAACCGGGGGGGAAGTAATAGCAGACTCATCCCCCTGCCCCCTTCTCTACAAAGTAAAGAAGGGGTAATACAGTGCTACCAAACGTGCCTGAATGGCTATGAAATAATAATTTAGCCGGAGGCTAAAAACATAGTCGAGCGAAGCGTGACGCTTCGCTCAGTAGGGACTCACCCCCGTTCCGATAGCCATCGGAACTGCCCCCTCTCTAAATTTTAGAGAGAGGGAGCGGGATTAGATATAACCACGGTTCCCTGACTGATGTAGCGGGCATTGTGTCTTTAAGGTTCATTTCCGATAATCACAAAACAGAAGATTGCCGCGACTGATGCTTCGCATATTTTTATTGGAATCAGTCTGGCAATGACAACCATTTTTCTAATTGCACATTTTATGTGAAATTAAAATTGGCTTTTTTGTTGCATAAGGGGAAGGCGGGAATGTATATTTGGCGGTATGAGTGAGTTGCTTACAGGCCTTTTGGAAGGTTTTCTGCTTTTAAATTTTAATTTGCGTAACAGGCTGATAATCAGTGGGGTATCTATTTATCTGTCTAAAGTAGATAACCTGCTGAAAAACAATTAGTTATGCGAAAAAAATAGATAAAATAGATCAAAATAGAGCTATTTTTGTGTCTATTTATTTGAGCTAAAGCCGGGTTAGAAGTAAGTATAAGCCATAGAGTCAACCAACTGCCCGTTTCGGTTGTAGCTGGCCATCGTATCAATACGCGAACTGCCATCGTAATGGTATTTATACTTAATAATATCGGTAGTATCACCATTGCTATTAATTTTAACATCGGCAAGCACCACATTGGCGGAACTAGCCCCCAAAAAGTAATAACCGTGGTTTTGCAAGCCGGTTGAGTTGGTGTTAGAGGCATCGTAAGCGTAATAATCGTAACTATGGCTGGTACCGGCAGCATTGCTGGTGTTTAGCTGGGTTACGTTTTTATTGCTGATGCTATAAGTAGCAACAGAACTAAGGGCGCCGCCGGTATAGGTGTTTTGTTGGGTAAGCTGGCCGTTGCCATCGTAAGTATAGGTGTACCTGTAATTTTGTAATTGGTACTGGCCCTGGGCGGTATCGGCGTAGTTAGCGCTATTAAGTTGGTAGCTAATGGCGCTAACCACCGCGCCAGTGCTGCTGTAATTGGTTAACAACGCTGTACCGGTGCTATAATCAACCAAGGTACGGTTACCAATGTTGTCACTAATAGTATTAAGGGTGCCATCGCTGTTGTAAGTATAGGTTGAGACCCTGCCGAGGCGGAAATTGGTTTCAACCTCAATTTTGGCGCCATCGAAAGTGGTGCTTTTTTTACAGGCGGCAACCAGGCCCAATACTACCATTAAGGCAAAGGCTATTTTTTTGTTAAGCATGGATGAATTTATGTTTAAGGGCGCAATTCTATTTAAAAATAAAACCACAGGCAAAAATGCGGTTTCAAAATAATGCTAAAAGAACAGTTACCAAATCAATTCATTTTTATCAACAAGGCTTTTAAAACGGCTTTATAAAGCTAATTTTGCGCTGAACCAAGATATTACAGAACAGCATGAGCACAGCGGCACACCTTGAGCAAACGAACGTTGAAACTGCCAAACAATTGGGTTTATTACCCGAAGAATTCGACAAAATAAAGGAGATACTCGGCAGAACGCCCAACTTTAACGAGTTGAGTGTTTATGCCGTAATGTGGAGCGAACATTGCAGCTATAAAAACTCAATAAAGTGGCTTAAAACCCTGCCCCGCAGCGGCAAACACCTGTTAGTAGAAGCAGGGCAGGAAAATGCCGGTTTAGTTGACCTTGGCGATGGACTGGCCTGCGCTTTTAAAATTGAATCGCACAACCACCCCTCGGCACTTGAGCCCTACCAAGGGGCAGCCACCGGCGTGGGCGGCATACACCGCGATATTTTTACCATGGGCGCCCGGCCAATTTGCGCGCTGAACTCATTGCGCTTTGGCGATTTAAAAAACGACCGCACTAAGTACCTGCTTAAAGGCGTGGTAAAAGGCATTGGCGATTATGGCAACTGCTTTGGGGTGCCAACCGTAGCCGGAGAGGTTTATTTTGACCCGGTTTACCAAACCAACCCGCTTGTAAATGCTATGAGCGTGGGCATTGTAAAAACCGATGAAACGGTATCGGCTATTAGCCAGGGAGTTGGCAACCCGGTATATATAGTAGGCTCGAGTACCGGCAAAGACGGCATACATGGGGCGGCTTTTGCCTCGAAAGATATTACTGAAGAATCGATACAGGACCTGCCATCGGTACAGGTAGGCGACCCGTTTCAGGAAAAACTATTACTGGAGGCCAGCCTGGAGGTGATAAAAACAGGCGCTGTGGTAGGTATGCAGGATATGGGTGCAGCGGGCATTACCTGCTCTACCTCGGAAATGAGCGCCAAAGGCAACAGCGGCATGAAGGTATGGCTGGACAAAGTGCCAACCCGCCAGGAAAATATGAAGCCCTGGGAAATACTGCTATCGGAAAGCCAGGAAAGGATGCTGATAGTGGTAAAGAAGGGCATGGAAAAAGAAGTAGAGGCCGTGTTTGAAAAATGGGATTTACACTGTGCCATAATTGGCGAGGTAACCGAAACCGGCAGGCTGGAATATTATATGAATGGCGAACTGGTGGCCGATGTTCCGGCAGATTCGCTGGTTTTAGGCGGAGGCGCCCCTGTTTACGAAAGAGATTCAAAAGAACCACCATATTACGCTGAAAACCAGAAATTTAAAATTGATTCAATAGAGGAGCCAGAGAACCTGAAAAAGGTGGCTGAATTTTTGGCCGGAAGGCTGAATATAGCCAGCAAACGCTGGGTGTACCAACAATATGATTCGATGGTGGGCATAGCCAATACCAGCACCAACCGACCCAGCGATGCTGCGGTAATAAGGATTGAAGGCAGCAAAAAATACCTGGCCGTAACGGTGGATTGCAACGCCCGCTATGTGTGGGCGGACCCATTTGTTGGCGCCCAGATAGCCGTAGCCGAAGCAGCACGCAACATAGCCTGTAGCGGTGGCGAGCCATCGGCCATTACCAACTGCCTTAATTTTGGCAACCCTTATAATCCTGAGGTTTATTGGCAGTTTGTAAACGCCATTAAAGGTATGGGCAAAGCCTGTGAAGCTTTTGGCACACCGGTTACGGGGGGCAATGTGTCCTTTTATAACCAAAGCACCGAAGGCGGGGCGGTTTACCCCACCCCTACTATTGGCATGATTGGGTTAATAGAGGAAAAAGACACTGTAACCTCGCTGGCCTTTAAGAGTTCGGGCGACCGGATATATATAATAGGAGAACCCAAGAACGATATTGCCAGTTCGGAATACCTTATGGGCTACCATGAGGTTCAAAAATCGCCAACCCCCTGGTTTGACCTTGAAACTGAATTAAAGGTACAGGGAGCTATAAAGAACCTTATACGCGAGCAGGTGGTTGAGTCGGCACATGATGTGGCTGAAGGTGGCCTGTTTATAGCTCTACTGGAATCGGCCATTGCGGGTAAAAAAGGTTTTGAAATTGAAACAGACCCTGATTTAAGGAAAGATGCCTTTTTGTTTGGCGAATCGCAGAGCCGCATAGTGGTAAGCGTTAAACAGAGTAAAGAGGACGAGTTTTTGAACATACTGGCCGAACACGATGTGGAGTTTTCGAACATTGGTGTGGTTACATCGGCCCTTATATATGTAGATAAAGAAAGGTGGGGCGTAATGAGCGGCTTTCAGGATATATATGAAACCGCCCTTGAAAACTACCTGGAAGATTAATTATCTATCCTGCCCGGTTATTTAATTCAGGTTATTACACCGCTTGCTTTGTGCCCTACGGGCACCGGTGGCGCATAAAACGCCATAAAAAGCAATATTAGAGCGCGTTTATTGGTATGCTACAAAGTTGCCCTTGTAAGAACATATAGAAAAAGGGCAAAAAAAATGAATCTTTTTTTTGGTTGGTGCAGTATAAGAAGGTATTCCACGCCGGAATGCAGGACAACAAAATCCCTGCTTTTGTAAAAAAATTAAAAACCAAGAAAATGAAAAAGCTTATACTAATCGCTCTGGCCTTTGCCGGTTTAAACGTTTCAGCCTCGAATCAGCTGTCGGTTAAACCCATCGTAAACCAACCAAATTGCAACGGTGCAAATACTGGTGATATTGCACTTTCAGTTCAAGGTGGCTCAGCCCCTTACTCTTACTTGTGGAGCAACGGCAGCTCAACCAACTCAATATCGAGCCTGCCTGCCGGAAGTTACCAGGTAACAGTAACTGATAACAACGGCGAATCGGTAGCCACTACAGTAATAGTAGCCCAGCCTTTTGCCATAGCACTTAACACTTCAGCTTCAAACGTATCGCAACATGGCGGCACTGATGGCTGTATCCACTTAAGCGTAGACGGTGGCACACCTGATTACACTTACCAGTGGAGCAATAACTCGAATGTTCAGAGCCCTTGCGGTTTACCTGCAGGCACTTACACAGTAACTGTTACCGATGCTTTTGGTTGCACTGCTACTGCCAGCAAAACTATCTATCAGCCATCGCATGTAACTTACAACAACCAATTCAATAACCCTTCGGAACTTTCTTATGTAAGTTCTCCTAACAATGGTACTCACGGCCAAACCAGGATGGACCTGACCGGCACTGATAACAACGCTGCCCAGATAGGTGATAAAATTGAAGTTTACCCTAACCCGGCTACCAACGTTATAAACCTTAACTTAGGGGTTACCAATGCAGAAGTAAGTATGTTCAACATCCTTGGCCAGAATGTTAAGCAAATAAAAGCTGAAACTGCTGAAACCAGCCTGGATATATCGAACTTACCTAAAGGCAACTACCTTCTGGTAATCAAAACCGAAACCGGCAGCTTTAACAAAGTGGTAACAGTAACGAAGTAATATAAGCTTAATAAATATAGAGAAAGCATCCTGCAAAACAGGGTGCTTTCTTATTTTTGTTACCCCCGGTTTTCG
>DASZPC010000023.1:0-12240 GCA_035550455.1 Chitinophagales bacterium
ACGTTTTAGGTTAAAGGGTAAATTTCAGACACGCGGGGCCTCTTATCCTTCTGCCTTTACTTCCGCACCGTGGCTTTGCCTGCGGAAGATTAACTCTTCGTAAGTATTTACCTTGTTTTTAAGTTTCTTGTAATCTTCAAAAACACCCGAGTAATTTACCTTGTCAAACATCTGCATGTTTTCATCGGTAATAGGAATCTGGTTTGCCAGCAAAAACGGCAAATCAACTTTCATTACATCGCAAAAACGCTTTAGCGTTTCCACTTTAATGTTACCCGATTTACGTTCCAGCCAGCTATAAGCCTGCTGCGAAATGTGCATTTCGTTGGCTACGGCAACCTGTTTTAGGCCCCTGTATTCCCTGATTTTTCTAATGCGGTCTGAAATTGTCATAGTAGTTCTGTGTTTAGGTTATTCAATAATTGGCTTGTTTTATTTTTAGTTTTCAATTGTTTTTATCGCACTGCTGTTACGTTCCCACTCTTCTGTACTTTGTACCCGTTCTGGCAGGTACCTTCCAGTTCATATACATATACCCCTATTGGTGCTGGTTGGCCAAAGGCAGTGCCATCCCATCCTTCCGACTGGTTGTGTGTTTCAAACACCAACTGGCCCCAGGCATCATAAATCCTGAAATAACTAAGACTGCTTAAGGTAGCTGAGCGGATATAGAACCTGTCGTTCAGCCCATCGCCGTTAGGGGTAAAGGTGTTAGGCATAAATATTGATCCGGGGTCGCAACCCTGAACTTTAATTAATACCGAATCTTTAATAGTGCAACCATATTGGTTGGTACCTTCTACATAAACATAACCAGTTGAAGCCGGGTATACATAAGGCCTGCGGCAATTACTACAACTCATTGAATCGGCAGAGTACCAGTTATAATTCAGGTCCTGATGTGAGGCTGCGTACAGTTGAACCTCGGCATAAGGAGTAGTGGTAAGCCCTTCAGATACTTCAATATCAGGCAAAGGCAATACTTCCACCTGTACAGTTTGTGTATCAGGAATACAATGGCCGCTGCTTACAATTACCTGTATTTTTTCTGGGCCATTAGGCAGTGTGGCTTTCGGGTCGGCAATAGTTGGGTTATCAAGGTACTGCGATGGGCTCCAGCTATATTGAACACCCAATTCAGAAGCATAATCAACCTTTGCATTTAACTGAACACTAGCACCTTTACAAAGGTTTGCCGAGTCGACAAGACTTACCTCTACCCTGTCTTTTACAGTAATATCTACATGCGATTGTACACTGCAACCAAGTTTATTATAACCGGTTACAGTATAATTTACCGATGCCAAAGGCGAACAGTAAGGACTGGTGGCGGTAGAATCGCTCAGGTATAAGGCCGGAGACCATGATAACTGATAGGCATCTCCTACATATAATGATGTAGTATCGTTTTTGCACAATTTAAGGTTCAGCGAATCAACCATTACAGGCAGCGCCACCACATGCACCGCCAAATTTGCTTTTACCTCACAACCATATTCGTTGAATGCTTTTACCTGGTAGGTTATATCAGTTGGCGCATTTATGGTTACAGCACTGCAATTAGTACAGCTCAGGTAATCGGGTGGCGACCATTGATAGGTTTGTGCTGTGTCTAATGAAATATTCAGGCTTGAACCTGCACATACCGAAGTATCTTTTGATGCAAGTACGGGCGGTACATGCGTGGTAATAGAGTCTAAAGGAAACGAAACGGTGCAACCAACATAGTCAGTTAATACAAACTGAGGATGGAAAACACCCAGCGCTGTATAAGTATGAACAAATACCGCGCTATCCTGCAACACAGTGCCATCGGCCATATCGCACCACATGCTTTTGGTATTAGTGGTAACATTGGCCGAAACCGAAACCTCCATTGGCACACAACCATTGGTGGGGGTAATATGGAATACACCTGAAGGGCCTTGTACTGTAATAAGGTTGGCATAAACTATTGTATCAGCACAGCCAAACTGTGTAGCCCCTACCATCTTTACTGTATAAACCCCCGGATAAAAATAGATGTGGGTGGGGTTTTTAGCTGTATCAGTATATCCATCGCCAAAGTCCCATGAATACTTAATAATGTTATTACTTGAATAATTACTGAACACTGCAACAAAAGGCGGACAGGGCGAAAAGGTTTTATTTACCGAAAAATCTACATGCGGGCTATTGATATGAACATAGTTATGCAACACAATTGTTGTATCGCAGCCCGAGCCATTAGAGGCAGTGAATGTAACTGTATAATACCCTTCCTGCCCGTAAGTGTGGGTTGCCTGCGGATTAGTCGAAGTCACTCCATCGCCAAAGTCCCATAAATATGATATAGCGATTGTACTTGTGGATCTGAATTTTACAATTTGCCCTACACATCCCAAAGTATCAATAGAAAGAAGAGGGTTAGGTTTAGCGATATTTACAAAATTATTTACTGTTCCGCTTACGGTACAACCGTTGGCATCAGTTACAGTTATACTTACATCATAGTTACCCGAAAGGCCATAGGTTTCGTTCGGGTTTGTCAGGTTCGAGGTGTCCCCATTGCCAAAATCCCAATGGTAGGTAAGCCCACCGGGGGTTGTATTGGTAAAGTTTACAGTAAGGGGGCCTGAGCATGCATTGGTATTAGTGGCAGTAAATGAAGCGCTACTTACACTGAAGCCCTGCTTTACCTTAATATATAGCGTCTTGGTAATGCTATCAGCACAAGAGCCGAAATACTCAACAAACTTTATGGTATAATTGCCAGGGGTGCTATAAGTTTTAATGGGGCTTATACTGTGCGAAACTGTTCCATCGCCAAAATTCCAGGTCCATGAATCGCCGGGAAAGTTTGAAATATTGGTAAACTGAACTTTTTCGCCGGTGCAAATAGTGGTTTTAGAGGCTTTAAAATCAGGTATCACATCGGTGGCGCTTATTTTTTCGCTAAACGAACTGCTGCAACCGTTTGAATCTGTAACCAGTAGGGTTACATTGTAAACTTCCTGATTGTAAGTATGTGTTGGGTTTGCCTGGTTAGAGGTAACGCCGTTATCAAGGCTCCATGCGTAAGTTAAAGCATCGCCGCTTGAGTGGTTAGTGAAAGAAACTGTTGAGGATGCATTACAACTTGATGCAGGGTTGGCAGTAAAGTTAGCCGTAGGCGGGTTAAGTACGGTTATATACTGTGGCCTTGTTTTATTCGAGCTGCAACCATTTGAGTCCTGAACAACCAATGTTATATCGTAAATGCCAACATCAGAATAGAGATAGCGGGCGTTAATATTACTACTTGCCACACCATTACCAAAACCCCAGCCATACTGTGCAATACCTGCATCGCCACGTATTACGTTGCTGATAAAGTTGATAGTATCGTTTGTGCAAGCCCGGGGTTTATCTACTATAAAGTCTACAATAGGTAATTTAAAAACTTTGATTGTTTGATAAGCCGAATCGGAAGTAACACCATCGGAAACCACCAGTTTTACATGGTAAGTACCTGAAGAAAGGAATACTGCCGAAGGGTTCTGCAAAGACGAGGTATTACCGTTATCAAAATCCCAAAACCAGGTAATCGCATTAGTATGTGTTGAATTATCAGTGAAGTTAACGATCAGTGGGGGGCATCCTTCGGTTTTATCGGCCGAAAAGCCAGCATGAACGTTGCCGAACGCCGCAATAGTCAGGGCTGTAAAGAGCATGGTCAAAAATTTCCTCATGGCAACAAGTATTTGCTTTCTTATACGCCACAGTTACACTTCTGATTCGGGAGATGGTTCCTATTTTACACCCATGCCGGTGTGTAATACAAGCAATATCTGTGCGGCTACAAACGAAAACTTGTATTTGCCGTTTTGCCATACAAATCTGCATTTGAGTATTACAGGGTGTTTTAACATTTCGCGTGTTATAAATTTGTATTCAGGCATGCAAAATTTGCCATTTGTGTTGTGCTGCAAAACAATTCATACAAACGCAGGCTTGTCCTTTTTGTGCTATAACACATTTTTATTAGCCGCTTACATCATTAACCATGGACAATTACAAGGTGTGTTTTTGTATGTTTGAGGCCGGTAAGCGCCCGGCGCTTACAAACCACATTTGTATTTATGGCTCCTGTTGCACGAAAATTAGTTGGCGCCTGGCTGGTGGTCGGCTGCCTTATGATATTTGTTCAGGTAATTTTGGGCGGTATTACCCGCCTTACCGAATCGGGCCTTTCCATTACCCAGTGGAAACCCATTAATGGCATAATTCCGCCACGGAACGAAACCGAATGGCAGGCTGAATTCGACCTTTACAAGCAAAAGGTCCAGTACAAAGTAATTAACGAGGGTATGACTCTTGAAGAATTCAAGGGCATTTACTTTTGGGAGTATTTCCACCGCCTTTGGGGCCGTTCTATCGGGGTGGTATTTTTAATCCCTTTCATTTATTTCCTCATCAAAAAATACCTGCCGTTTAAACTGATTGTATACCTCATTATCGCATTTTTAATGGGCGGCCTGCAAGGGGTGGTTGGCTGGATAATGGTTAAAGCCGGGCTTACCGGTGTGTTTGTCCCACCATTAAGCCTCAGCATCCACCTAACCCTTGCGCTCATATTGTATGCCTACAATGTATGGCTGGCGCTATGGGTGCTTCGCGGCCCGGGCAATTACTTCATATCCGGCAAAAAGCTAAAAGGTTTTGGGCTGGCTATTTTGATATTGCTCTTCCTCCAGGTTTTTCTGGGCGGCCTCCTGTCAGGCACACATGCGGGGCTGGCTTATCCCACCTGGCCCGATATGAACGGACAGGCTATCCCCGCTGCTTTATTTTCCGAACACGCATCCTGGGCGGGTTTCCTGGCATATATACCACAAGATTTATGGGTACGCACTATGGTGCAGTTTTTGCATCGCTTTACAGCTTATACCCTTATAATATTAATCGGGGTTTTCTTTTACAAATCGCGCCACATAACCACCGATAGGGTATTTAAAACCGGGCTTACCCTGTTTCCTTTCTTCGTTTTGCTACAGGCTACCATCGGTATTATCACTGTGCTGAACTGCGTGGGCAAATTGCCTGTTACCTGGGGCGTAATACACCAGTGCGGGGCCATGCTGCTTATAGCCGAAACGGTTTTTGTTATATTCCATCTTTATTCAAAAGCCGATAAGCAACCTGCATGAGTAAAAACAAAGTGTCCTTCATTACCATCTTTATAATAGTAGTGGCCGCCTGCGGGTATTTTGTTGATATATACGACCTCATCCTTTTCAATGTAGTTAAGAAAGACAGCCTCGATGCCCTTATGCCCGGCGCTACGCCCGAAGCCATAAAAAGCATGGGCATTTTTCTGTTCAACATGCAAATGACGGGCATGTTGCTCGGCGGGCTTATATGGGGCGTGCTAGGCGATAAACGCGGCAGGCTATCTGTGCTGTTCGGCTCTATCCTTCTTTACTCCATAGCCAATATCATCAATGCCTTTGTAAAAGATATTCCCCTGTATATAGTAGTGCGCGTATTGGCAGGCATAGGTTTAGCCGGCGAACTGGGGGCCGGGGTAACCCTGGTTTCCGAAACCATGAGCAAAGAAAACCGCGGTTATGGCACTATGATACTCGTTTCCTTTGGAGCACTGGGCGCCGTAGCTGCTGCACTGGTTGGGGCAAAGGGTGCTGTTATCGGTGCCCTGCTGGGCAACATCTTCCATACCACATTTGCCAACTGGCAGGTAGCTTATTTAGTGGGCGGTACCCTGGGCCTTTTTTTATTAATGCTCCGCGTCGGCACTATCGAATCGGGCATGTTCCGCAACATTCAACACGCTTCGGTTAACCGCGGCGATTTAATGATGCTCTTTACCAGTCGCGAACGCTTTGTCAAATACCTTAAATGTATTTTGGTGGGTTTGCCTATATGGTACATAGTTGGTTTAATTGTAGCCAACAGCGAATCCACCTGGGCAAAAGAACTCAACATACAGGGCCAGGTGGTTAACGGCAGCGCCCTCATGTACTCCTACATCGGCCTTTGCGTCGGCGATATCTTCAGCGGCCTGTTAAGCCAGTGGCTGGGCAGCCGCCGCAAAGTGGTAATCATTTACCTTGCCATCTGCTTTACGCTGGTAGTATGGTTTTTCTTTTTCTCCCATGGCTCCTCGCCCGCTGTATTTTACCTGCTCACATTTTTACTGGGTGCCGGCACCGGCTTCTGGGCGCTTTTTGTAACCGTAGCGGCCGAGCAGTTCGGCACCAACATCCGTTCAACAGTTACCAATACCACCCCCAACTTTGTGCGGGGCTCGGTGCCGCTTATTATGTCGCTTTTTCAATTTTTAATAAGCCTTTCTTTAAGCCCGGCTATCAGCGCCTTTTTTGTGGGGGTACTGTGTATGGGCTTGTCGTTTTGGGCCATTGCCACTATGCCCGAAACCTTTGGCAAAGACCTCGACTACGTAGAAGACCCGTTGGTATAATTTTGAACAAGCAGGAATTTACTAATCTCGCAATGGCATTAAACCTATTGTATTATGGCAGTTATTAAACCTTTTAAAGCAGTGCGCCCTGCCGCCCAACTGGCAGCACAGGTAGCCTCTTTACCTTACGATGTAATGAACAGCGCCGAAGCCCGTATAATGGCCGAAGGAAATCCTTATTCATTTCTCCACGTAAGCCGTGCCGAAATTGATATGCCCGAAGGGGTAGATGAACACTCGTCTGACGTTTACCAAAAAGCAAAGGCGAATTTCGATAGCTTGGTAAAGCAGCAAACACTCATACAGGACAACCAACCGCTGCTTTACATATATGCGCAGGTAATGAACGGGCGCCAACAAATTGGGCTGGTGGCCTGTAGCTCGGTGGAAGACTACTTTAACAATGTTATCAAAAAGCACGAACTAACACGCCCCGAAAAAGAAAAAGACCGCATTGACCACATGCTCGCCTTACAGGCACATGTGGGGCCTATCTTCCTTACGTACCACGCCCACCCTACCGTTGACGGCTTGATTAACGATTTTATCAGCGCCAACAAACCCGTTTACGATTTTACAGCCACCGATGGCATACAGCACACCGTTTGGGTAATTAATGATAAATCAGTTATCGAAAAGCTGGTTAGCCTCTTTAAAACTGAAATTCCCTTTACCTACATAGCCGATGGGCACCACCGCACCGCCTCGGCAGCCAAAGTGGGGCAGGCCATGCGTGCGCAAAACCCCAACCATACCGGCCAAGAGGAATACAACTTCTTTTTATCGGTGCTGTTTCCGCACAACCAACTCGCTATTTTAGATTACAACCGGCTGGTTAAAGATTTGAATGGCTTAACCGAAGATGGTTTTCTGCAAAAGATTTCAGAAAAATTCAGTGTAGAACCCCTGAAAAACGAAACCGAAGCAAAGCCCGGTAAACTACACGATTTTGGTATGTATTTAAACAGCCAGTGGTATCGCTTAACCGCAAAGCCCGGCACTTTTACCACCGGCCCCATTGGCATACTCGACATCAGTATTTTGCAGGATAACTTACTAACCCCCGTACTGGGCATTAACGACCCGCGCACCGATAAACGTATTGATTTTGTTGGCGGCATACGCGGCCTGAAAGAACTGCAACGAAGGGTGGATAGCGGCGAAATGAAAGTAGCTTTTGCCCTATATCCGGTTTCGCTGCAACAGCTAATGGACATAGCCGATACCGGCAATATTATGCCGCCCAAAAGCACCTGGTTCGAACCCAAATTAAGGGACGGGCTGTTCTCGCACTTGTTTTAATACGGCTTACTGCCCCGTAACCAACATCTAAATTTGTCTATTTTTTTCAGTTGACTTTTGTTGATTATCAATGACTTATGCAAAACATACCCCTTGATAATCAATGGGTTATCTAAAATAGACAAATTTAGACTTTTCGGCCCCCTTTCCGGCCCCTCCGGGCCTGCCTTACAATTTCCCCGGGTACTTTTTCCACCGGGGCCAACATGTCAAAGATCGGTCTGGGCAATACCCAATAAACCAAATATAAACCACCGCCTACCCCCTTTGCAACAAAAACACCCATTATAACTTCACATTTATGTGAAAATTCAAACCCACTGTCTTCGCGAGACGGATTCCGATAAAAAACAAACAACCATCCGTCGTGGCGAACTTCCATTTTGTCTTTATGGCCTGCCGCCCCAATAACGCATCCCTATAACTATTGGTAGCAGTGGTTGTTTACCATTTTATGTGTAATTACAGTTTTATTTTCCCCTCTTGAGAGGGGGGGTGTACGCGGGAGGGAAAGCAGGGTGTTTCATGCAATAATAGCTTTTATTTTACCTCCCCGAAGGGTCTGCTGGTAGGGCTGCGCGGGGTGCGGCCCTGCGGAGATTGTCCCTTTCCCCTCTGGTTACCCGTTTTGTCCCGTAGGGTAATGCCGGGGGCACGATTTCCTGCTTCAGAAACTGAATTACATACACGCCAACCCATGCCGGGGAAAATGGAATTTGGCTACAACGCCGGAGGATTACATACATAGTTCTGCCGGTTTTTATATCAATGGGCGTACAGGCATTTATAATCGTATAACAAACCATACTATGCTTGATAATATTGATTTAAGTAAGCTGCGAGGACTGTAATAATAGTTGTAGCAGTTGCAGTTTATGTTTCGCCCTGTCCTACATGCTGCGCAAGAGGGACACGGCAGGGAAGAAATGACTTCCCTGACTTAAAACGCATAAAAAGTGGCAAATTTTTGATTTATTTTATAGCGCCAATAGTTAATTCAGATGCGCATTCAAAATAACTGGCTTTTTCGGCATAACGATAATTGGCTCAGACATCGAGTTTATAAAAAGCTGATACAAGAACACAAAGACTTATTTAGTACATCTCGTAATGAATACTTAAATATAACGAAGCACTACATTTCTGATAAGAAGCGATGGTGGTTAGTTATGTTTGGGGTGGCTGCAATATTGGTATTGGCAGGTTTACTCAACAAAGGGCCATTGGGCTTTATAAAAATAAGTCCTGAGACCGTTAAGCTAATTATAGACCAGCGGACATCAAACATCGCTACAATAATTAGTATTACTTTGGTAGTGGTGGGCTTTTTAATAAATAACCTAGCAATCAAAGAGCCATATGCATATCAACTATTGTTTAAGCATTCCTACTTATACACTGTACTATATTTAACCTTAAGTACCATTGGTTGCTTGATGATGCTTTCTTTGTTAAGGGACTATATTCCCATGGTTAACCTTATGGATATGGTGATTGCTGGCACATATCTGGTGTTAATTATACTTTTCTGTATTGGCTTATTGTTTACAACTATTCTACGTTTTGCAAATACAAAAGAAATTCAAGACTTGCTTCATAGCGAATTAATGATTGAAGCTAAGATGGAATTGAAATCAATTCTGATTAAAAAGTATAGCCAAATAGAATTTTTAAAGTTTATGGATAACCAAGGAACTAAAGAATATAATTGGCTTGAAGCAATGAATCTTTCCGCAATAGATGTTACCACAGAAGAAAAAGACGATTCAACTGTTCAGCGAAATGAAATTGTTTACACGGTAAAGGATATAGATTTAAACAATATAGGAAGAGTAATTAATCTCTTAAAAAATGGCAAAGACACAATTTATAGGCAACAGCTATTCTTAGGTATGACAACATCGAATAGCCTTGATGAATACGTTTGGACATCTAATTCAAGCCTCGACTCTTCATCAAAGCGTATGCTGAAAAATAGTGTTGTACTAACTGCCCCACGGGACAAAAGTGTTGCAGTTACAAGAAAGTATTTTGACGAAAAGTTTGAAGAATGGGTAAAAGATGGAAAGACTAAAAGTGTTCAGTTTGTTCTTGATTCATATCTTGAATTATACAAAATGGAATTAGAAAATAAGGTTAAACAGTATGGCTAATAGCAATTACAATATTACTGATGGGATTAATACAAATATTCGGCGGGCCATTCAAGTTGCCATCGATAAGGGCAATAGAGATACTTACTACGCTTTATATGCATTTGGCAGACGAGTAATACAGTTAAGTATACAAAAGCATTCCTTAGCAGATTTTCAGCAGTATATATTTCTTTCATCGCTTTCTTATGTACATTCATACAGGCTTGCACAACAGAAAAAAGAATTACAAGACTTTCATGTTCAGTTAGCTGAATATTCCGCGCTCAGTTTAAAAGAGATTATCTGGATGGACTTAGGTTTTTTTGAGAAATCAAAGAAGTTTGAACGAGCCGAGTTAAATGCTTTTTATTATTGGGCTTATTACGGATTTAGCGACTTCCTTGTAAACGTAATTACTAATCAAGACTTCAAGTTGTTTAGTTACGCATTAGATGAATTTGAACAAATATCCTACAAGTCAAATTCTGAATTAAGATTCCAGTTGCAGCAACTTAAAAGAGATGAAGGAAATAAAGAAGCCATACAATCCCTGTAAGAAAAGTACGATGAATTTGAAGCTTTTAATTCATATAAAAGGCATGTTTTATTAGGAATAAAATATTGGATTACTTTTTTGTACGATAATGGTAAATTGAAGTTGCCTGTAGCCTTGAGGTTTCTGAATAGAATATCTGTGCCTTATTTTGAGGCAGGAAAATTGATAAAAGACATTCTTTTTTTACAAAAGGATGGAACGCGCGGTTATTTTGGATGGGATAGATGGGATTATATGGAACGTAAATCAGGTAAGGTTTACACGCCACCCGACCCTTATTACTGGTTGGCTTTTGGATTTTTTGTTGACCAAATAAAAGATAGCCGCTTATTCATAAATCCTGCTGAACTTTCAGAAGAGGAACTAACACAAGCGAAGTATCTTTATGACAGATTGAAGGATAATTATGATTACCTGTTTAACAATTTTGATAAATGGACGAGCGTATTAAATCTTCAAACAAAAAAAGAGCTGAATTTAAGGGCTAATAACATTCTAAATCTGTTTGCCAGTTTAAAACAAAAAAATTTGTTGGAAGTTGATAGTGCCGTTGCAAGCGCACCAATTGATGAAGCTAAAGTTAGAGCATTTCAAGAAGTTATTGGAAAAGCATGGAAAAGCCAGGCAAGAATACATGCTTTATTTAAACAAGAGGATAATGCGGAATTAATTGAAGATGAAAATATAAAGTTGAAAATTATTGGCAACAGGACTTTTTTCGAGAAAGCTAAAATGATGTTCATTGACGGCCAACATTCTCAGACAATATACGGGATGGATAGAATGGGTGGGGATGTTGGGCGATGGGAAGATAACGAGTTTTTCAGTACTATACTTAAAGGGGGGGGTGAGAAAGTTGCAGGTATAAATATGCTTGAGGCTTTGGATTTAGCATTATCATCATTACGCGCAAAAGGTGAAAATCCGACCATGATTCTGATGGAACCTGAATACAGCTATAAGGACAATGCATTTTTAGAAAGCAAAAGATTCGTATCCAAGTTAAACGTTCCAGAGGAAAATCTGCCATTTTTCTTGCTTGGTACGTTTGATGAAATACCAATCTACACTTCATTTAGTCCATTACTCAAGGGAAAGGTAGTTGTTTGTGATTTTAAGAAGGCATTCAAGATGCGATATAAAAAAGCCTTAAACGGTTTTGAGGATGAATTAGTAGTAAACGTTAGAGAAGTTACTCAACAGCAAGCAGAGGAAAGATTGAACGAAAATTCTGTTAAGTGGAAGAGAACTGAAACTGGTGAGTTAAAAGATGAAGATGCAATTACGGTTATTAAAACATCCATCAACTTGGACATATGGGTAGTCGCTGATTTTAAAGTAGTTAATCCAAATTCCTATGTGGTTGGTTATATTAAATCAGGGGGCACACAATAATTTAGGTTTTGAAGTAATTTCCCCCATCTCGTCCCCATCTCGTCCTCGTTTCCAGCCAAGCTACTGCATAGCATAACGAGGATACAACGGTATAAGCCTTTCCCCTCCGGTTGGTGTTCCCTCCCCGCAGGGTCTGCTGGTAGGGCTGCGCGGGGTGCGACCCTGCGGAGATTGTCCCTTTCCCCTCCGGCTGGTGTTTGTCCACCAACCGGCAAACCCATAAATTCTCACTGCCGCAAACAAGGCATAATGGCTTACCTTCACACTCGCCTTAAACACCACTTATGCAAGCACTTGAAAAATTCTGCCACGAATGGCTCTCCTCCTGGACCGGCGGCCTGCCCGATACCCTAATTACTTATTATACCGAAGACGCTTTTTATTGCGACCCC
>DASZPC010000024.1:0-1603 GCA_035550455.1 Chitinophagales bacterium
ATATTTACCCCAAACACCACGTAAAATTTCATTGGGTAAAAGGCCATAATGACCACCATTTTAACGAGCGGTGCGATGTACTAGCCACCACCGCTGCCGATGGCTACGATTTGCTGGTGGACGAAAATTATGAATCAGGCTCGGCCGGTGATGAGTAATGCTATGGCTTTAATGCCTGCTCCAGATCTGCAATAATATCGTTTACGTCTTCTATCCCTACGCTTATACGTACTAATCCATCGGTAATTCCGTAAGCTTCGCGTTGCGCTTTTGCAACAAACGAGTGGCTCATGCTGGCCGGGTGTTGCAACAGGGTATCTATAGTGCCTAACGAAGCAGTGAGCCGGCAGAATTTTATTTTCTTCATCAACTTTTCGCCTGCTTTATAACCATTCTTTAAATCGAAGGAGAGCACGCCCCCGAAATTGCGCATTTGTTTTTTTGCCAGGGCGTGGTCAGCATGGCCTTTCAGCCCTAGGTAGTTTACTGATTTAACCCCCGGATGGGCTTGCAGGAATTTTGCCACTGCTAATGAATTGGCACAATGCTTATCCATACGCAGGCTCAGTGTTTTCATGCCGTTATTCAGCATCCAGGCATCGAAGGGGCTGCAAATGCCACCGGTTATTTTGCGGGTTTTCCAAACGCGCCCATTCATAAATTCCACATCGCGCCCTATTAAAACGCCGCCCAATGCGGTGCCATGCCCGTTCAGGTATTTGGTGGCGGAGTGCATTACAAAATCGGCCCCGTGCTTAAACGGTTGTTGCAAATACGGCGAGGCAAAAGTGCTGTCAACCGCAAATTTCACTTTGTACTTAGCGGCAAGTTTGCCCAGCAGGTTTAAATCGTAACAGCCTATGGTAGGGTTCGAAGGGGTTTCGGCATACAGCAGTTTAACATTCTTGTTTGCTTTTAACTGCTGCTCAATACCCGCCGGGTTTTTAAAATCGGTATAAATTATTTTAATGCCGTAGGTTTCGCCAAAGTGGTTAAAATAATCAACCGAGGTACCATAAATATTGCCGTGCGTAACAATACAATCGCCGGGTTTCAGTAAACTAAGGAAGAGGTTGGAAAGGGCCGTCATGCCAGAGGTAAACAGCAGTGCTTTAGCGGCTATGCCCAGCCCGAATGTTTCCATTTGTTCCAGCTTTTCTTCAGCCAAAACAGCATTGGGGTGTGTAAAGCGGCTGTAGGCAAAACCCTCGGCCTTGCGGCTGAATATTTTTTGTGCGGCCTCCGGCGATTCGTAAATGAAAGTAGAACTGCTGTATATGGGAACGGTGTGCGGTTCTATCCTTATTTCGTGCCTGAATTTATCGTGCGCGGCTATGGAATCAAAGCCGGTGGCTTTGCCGGGCTTATTTTTTTGTGTTTTCATGTGTAATTATTGCGGAAAAAATAATTTAGCGTCCTGTTTTCGGAATATAAAAATTGAAATCATGTACGATATAAACAAACATTTGCAGTTTAATGTGTGGGCCAATGATAAAATAGCCGGAATAATGGCTGGTGTTAGCGATGACCTGTTTGAAAAAGAAGTGGTAAGCAGTTTCCCTTCGTTAAAAACCACGCTTTTGCATATATGGGATGCACAGCA
>DASZPC010000025.1:0-1941 GCA_035550455.1 Chitinophagales bacterium
TGCAATAGCTATTTTATTTGTTGCTTTGCTGCCCATAGTGAGGCTGAACTATAGAAAAACGGAAATAAAACAATACCAGAGAAGCTAAAAACTTCAGGAGGGTTGGATATTCCTCAAACAAAAAATCCGCTCCTTTCGGAAGCGGATTTAATTATTGTTGGCCCAGCTGGATTGACTTCATCGATCCAGGCGCTACGTGGGGGCTTAACTATAGATGCCGAAGCCGCTTCCACTTCGTGGAGTGCGGTTTTTTACTTTGTCGGAATCTTGAGCAAGCTCCATTTCTGCAAAATAAAAAACCGCCCCTGTTGGGAGCGGCTTCTTTTCTATCGTTGGCCCAGCTGGATTCGAACCAACACACACAGAACCAAAATCTGTAGTCCTGCCATTAGACGATGGGCCAAACTTTTACCCGCCCCGATACATCGGGACGAATAAGAGGGTGCAAAAATAATCATCCTTCATACTTTTGCAACTGCATTTTAAAATTAGCTATTTATCGCCTTCCGGCCCTATAATTTTTATGTTTAAAGCATGAATGACAAATTAGCCCCAAAACTGCTTTTTGCCCTCAAACTAGCCCTGTTTGCGCTGCTGGCCTGGTTTGTGGTTAACCGGCTTTTTGTTCAAAACGATTTTAAAGCCCAATGGGGGCTGTTTACCGCCAATATAGGGGGCCATTGGTATTTGTTGGCTACCGCTGTTTTATTAATGCCCCTTAACTGGCTGCTCGAAACTAGCAAATGGCAAATACTGCTTAAAACCGCCACTCCTTTTAAAACCCTGCTGAAATCGGTGGTGGCAGGTATTACCATCGGCTTTGTTACGCCGGGCCGCACCGGCGAATTTATTGGCCGTACCCTGTTTATGGAAACCGATGGCCGCACCAAAGTTTTCTACCTGAGCAGTATTGGTGGTTTTGCCCAAACGGCGGCATCGTTGCTGGTAGGGACGCCCTTTGTTTACCTGTGGCACAACAACCCCCGCCTATCGGCCTTATGCGCTGGTTTTGCTGCTATATATTCACTGGTTTTCTTTCGTTTCGATTTACTGAACCGGCTTATTGCCCGCATACCTTTACTGCACCGTTACGGGCTGCTTTTTGATAACGCCCACCTGCCCGATATAAGCACCCAGGTTTCTGTGCTGCTGCTTTCGGCTTTGCGCTTTATGGTTTATTTATCGCAATACATACTGCTCCTCTCCTTTTTTGGTATCAGCGCTTCGTTTTTCACCCTTGCCACCCACAGCGTGGTTTATTTGCTGGCCCAAACATTTTCGCCGCTAATGCCTGCCCTCGATATCAGCTTCAGGGCGGGTACTGCCTTATATGTTTTTGGAGGCATTACCACTAACAACCTGGCAGTATTAAGCGCCATTACCGGCGTTTGGCTGCTTAATTTAGTAATACCTGCATTAGCAGGTTATTGGTTTATTTTGCGCCACACAGGCTTTAAATATCTTTACGGCAAAACAGGTTTTTAAGAACATTATATAATGGTTTTTACCGACGAATACTACATGCGCCTGGCTTTAAAAGAAGCCACTTATGCCTACGAAGAAGATGAAGTGCCAGTGGGCGCTATCGTTATCTGCAACAATAAAATTATTGGCAAGGGCTACAACCAAACCGAAAAGTTGAGGGATGTAACCGCCCATGCCGAAATGATTGCCATTACCGCTGCCGCTAACTACCTGGGCAGCAAATACCTGGAAGACTGTACCCTGTATGTAACCCTGGAACCCTGCCTGATGTGTGCTTCGGCCATTAAATGGGCGCGGGTAGCACGGCTGGTTTACGGCGCGCACGATGCCAAAGCCGGTTATACCCTTACAAAAGGTAAAATCCTGCACCCCAAAACGGAGGTGCTTACCGGCGTTATGGAGACCGAGTGTGGGGCGCTGCTTACCGAATTTTTCAGGGCCAAACGCAGGGTTTAA
>DASZPC010000026.1:0-4383 GCA_035550455.1 Chitinophagales bacterium
ATACACCTTTATGCCTTGCCCGCACAGCACATTAATAGCCGCCTCTGAAAACAAAGCCCCGCCAAAGCGGCAATCGTAGCCAATTACAATTTTCGCCTGGGCGTCGCGCTGCAAAGCCCAGTCTGCCGTTGCCTTCGCAACTCGTTTCACATTATCTACAGTAAAATCTTTCGCTATAATGGCACGCCAGCCATCGGTTCCAAATTTTATATTCCCCATTTATTTAAAATTTTAAGGCGGTAAAGCTAAAAAATGTTCGCAATGCTGCTTCAAGCGGCCATTAACATTTAGCCTCAGTGTAGAAAATGCCATACAACACCCGCAGGTGTTAAAAACTAAGCCCTTTATTCACTAACTTTAATACTTTGTTTGTGTTGTAATGAACCAACTGGATACATACAGGCAAAAAGGCCTGCGTAAAGAACTGGTTGTAAAGCTACGCGATAAAGGCATTGCCGATAAAAATGTGCTTAACGCAGTCGAATCGGTACCCCGCCATTTATTTTTTGGCAACGATACCATCTTTTTCGAGTCGCACGCCTATGAAGACAAAGCTTTTCCTATTGGCGAGGGGCAAACTATTTCGCAGCCATACACGGTAGCCCGGCAAAGCGAATTGCTGGAAATTAGCCCCAAAGAGAAAGTGCTAGAAATTGGCACCGGCAGCGGCTACCAGGCAGCTGTTTTAGCTTCGCTGGGCGCAAAGGTTTATACCATTGAGCGCCACCGCAAACTATACGAGCGTACTAAAACACTGTTAGAAAAACTGGGCTATGCCAATGTAAAATGCTTTTTCGGCGATGGGTTTGAAGGCGTGCCCGCTTTTGCCCCCTACGATAAAATAATTATTACCGCCGCAGTACCCGAACTGCCCAAAAAACTGCTGCAACAACTGGCCATTGGCGGAAAAATGGTATTGCCCTATGGCAGCGAGGCCAACTGCCGCATGTTGCGCATTACCAAACAAGGCGACGACCAATACAGCACCGAAGAATTTGGGCTCTTTGCTTTTGTGCCTATGCTAAAGGGTAAGGTATTTTAAACCCCACCTGCATTTCCAGGCTTTCTTTATTTCCCCAATTTACCGGTACTTCTTCATCACCCGGTCAAGTTCGCGTTTGTTCTCTTTTTGTTTCAGGCTTTCGCGTTTATCAAATTTCTTTTTGCCCCGCCCTAAACCAACTTCTACTTTGGCATATCCTCGCTCATTAACAAACAACCGGATAGGTATTACCGATAACCCCCGCTCTTTTATTTTATCCTCTATACGTTCAAGTTCCCGCTTTTTGAGTAAAAGTTTGCGCATACGGGTGGGTTCATGGTTGGCATACGAGCCATGCGAGTACTCGGGTATGTTCATATTCTTTACCCATAGTTCCCCATCGCGCAACACACAAAATGCCTCGGTAAGGCTGCCGCCGCCGCTGCGTATCGATTTTATTTCGCTGCCGGTTAGCTGTATACCCGCATCAAACCGGTCAAGTATTTCAAACTCAAAACCCGCCCGCTTGTTCTTAATGTTTATCTTATCCTCGTCTATCACTGTTTATTTCCTCAATTTCCCGAACCGCCATTTAGCTCGCCAAACAGCCTGTCTATCTTTTCTTTGGTTAAAATTTTCTGCCCGGTCCTGCCTTGTGCCACCGTACGGCTGCCCGCTTTAGCGGTAAAACTGCAATTTACTTCATTACCTTTCAGTTCATCAATGGTAGCCTCAAATGTTACGGTTTCACCAACAAAAGCCGGGGCCCAATGGTTCACATGCACAAAAGTGCCAATACCCTCCTCATGGCCTTCTTTCATTTCCAGTACAAACAGGCGGCTGCACCACTCGGCATCGCGCGCCAGTGCAAAAGTGGCATAAACCGGGTGTACTGCCCCTGTATCAAACACGGCAGTATCGTCGTTCCGCACCAGCCGCTGGTACACTTTCTTATCTCCTGTTTTAAAAATAGATTTCACCCTGCGAAAATGAGGAAAAAGCACGATATCGGCATGGCAACAGCTACACCACCATTACCGGGCATTTGGCGTGGTGGCGTACCTCGTTAATGGTTTCACCAAAAATAATGTCCATAATACCGCGGTGCCCGTGCTTGCCAATTACCAACAGTTCGGCATTTACTTTATCGGTAAGGCGGGGCAACTCCTTTTTAGGGTCGCCAAAGCCCAGTTGTTCATGCACGTGGTAGCCCTGTGCCCGCAGGCGCTCACCATAAAGGCGCAGTTGCTTCCAGTCTTCCAGTGTTTCATAATCGTGTATTTCATCGCCAAAGCTACGTGCGCCCGCTGTTTCCACTACATGCAGCAAATAAAATTCTGTTTCCCTTTCGCCATGGGAAACCCCCTCGGTTATCGCCCTTATATCGCTGCCCGAAAAATCAATACAGATAGCCACACGCCTGTACAACTTCTTTTCAATAATGGGTATTTCGCCGGCCTTTCCATGCGGCGATTTTGCTTCGCGCACAAACCTTTTGCCAAATATGGCGCACCATAATATGTATATAAACAGCAACCCGGCCAGCAGCACTACGGGTATAATTACAAAATCAAACACCCACAAATGCTGGGCAAGGCTTTGGCGCCATTCGCCAAGGGTATCAAGCACCAGTTTTATGTTCAGCCCCAAAATTACCACCGCCGAAAGCCAGACAAGCACTTTCGTTACGGTCGAAATGGCATACTTGCCCATCCCTTGCTTATCGCTCACAAAATGTATAAGGGGTATAATAGCAAAGCCCAGTTGTAAACTCAATATCACCTGCGAAAGGATAAGCAAATCGCCCACCTTGCCATCGCCAAAAAAATATATTACCCCCAATGTGGGAATTACCGCCAGCAGCCTTGTTATCAGTCGCCGCAGCCAGGGGGCTATGCGCAGGTCAAGGTAGCCTTCCATTACCACCTGCCCGGCCAAAGTGCCGGTAATGGTGCTGCTTTGCCCCGAGGCAATCAGGGCAATGGCAAAAAGTACAGGCGCCAGTTTTTTACCCAGCAGCGGCGCCAGCAAACGGTGTGCATCCTGTATTTCGGCAATATTGTTGTACCCGTTGGTATAAAATACGGCTGCCGCCAAAATCAGTATAGAGGCATTTACAAAAAAAGCGAGGTTAAGCGCAATACCCGAGTCCCAAAGGTTAAACTTAATCGCTTCACGAATACCGGCCTCATCGCGCTTGCTGCGCCTGGTTTGCACCAGCGATGAATGTAAATACAAATTATGCGGCATTACCGTAGCGCCAATAATACCTATGGCAATATACAAAGCCCCGCTATCGGCCAGCCGGGGTATAAAGCCCGTGGCAACTTCGCCCAAATCGGGCCGGGCAAAAATCAGTTCAATAAAAAACGAAAGGCCTATTAATGCCACCAGCGAAAGGATAAACGCTTCCAGGTAGCGCATCCCTTTACGCTGCAAATAAAGTATCAGCAGGGTATCGAGCACCGCCAGCGAAACGCCCCATACCAAAGGCAGTTTAAACAACAAATTCAAGCCTATGGCAAAGCCAATTACCTCGGCCAAATCGCAGGCGGCAATAGCAATTTCGGCCAGCACCCACAAAGAAATATTCACCGCGCGGGGATATGTTTCCCTCGATGCCTGTGCCAGGTCGCGCCCGCGTACCACTCCTAACCTTGCACTTAACGATTGCAACAAAATAGCAATCAGGTTACTCATCAGCAGCACCCATATCAACTGGTAGCCATACTTGCTGCCACCGGCAATATCGGTAGCCCAGTTGCCCGGGTCCATATAGCCCACCGCCACCAAAAATGCCGGGCCCACAAAAAGCGAAAACCTTTTCCAGGGGCTTTGCACCTTCGTGGTATCAATACTCTCATGCACCTCTTCTAACGACTGATGTATTCTTCCCGATGCCATTGTTTTACAATTTAACTATTATTCCTTTCACTCATTTCCACTTTCAAACATTCCTATATTTCTATATGCACCCGCAGGCCCGGCACATGCACAGGCCCTTTACGCGCTGTATTGTAACCCGGGTTGGCTATCAGTTCATAATCCACCGAAGCTGCCAGCCAATCGGTTATTTGCGCCCTGTAGTATGCCTCCAGTATATACTCGCGCCCATAACTAATTGCGCCATCTCCTAAAATAAAGCCATATCCCCCGGCTGCCAGGTACTGCCGGTGTTGGGGCGATAAACCATTGGTAACAAAAGCCAGTCCGAAATTATCTGTAGGCCGTTTCCACAAATCGCCATGGATACTTAACCCAAACTGGGCACTGTTATCAATTTCTGTAAATGCCCAGGTAGCCGCATGCCCGTCGCTCCAGTTGCCGCGTGTAAATACGCCAATACCATAGCCAAAATCCTGCTCGGCAGCAAGGCCTATGCCGTACTTTATACCGCCGAA
>DASZPC010000027.1:0-2396 GCA_035550455.1 Chitinophagales bacterium
CATAATTGGCTTTGCCCTTCTCGTAATAGGCTTCTTGTATATCTGCATCTTTGGCAACACCCGAGTTAAGCAACTGGTCGGCGTATTCCAGTGTATGTTCATTGTCATTCAATTTAACCGCGGTGCTTAACATCCCTACCATAGCAGTGTACGTGTTTTGGGCCGAGGTGCTGGCTACATACAGTTGCTTATATAAGGCATTGGCCTTCGTATAATCATGCACTTCGTAATAGGCTATACCGGAAGCCTTTAGCAAGGCACGCTCGTAATACTTGCTGTAGCGGTTTTGAATGATGGCATCGTAATCGGCCAGGGCAGAAGTGAAATTTTTGGACTTTGTAAGGCATTCTGATCGGTTCCAGTGGGCATCGCTGGCAAACATGCCGTTCGGGAATTTATCGAGATAAGTTTGGTACAAGCCCGTGGCCAAATCGCAGTTATTGTTCTGATAAGCATTATCGGCACTAACATAAGTAAGCGAATCTTGCTCGGCTGAACTTATTTTTATGTCTGAGTTTTTACTGGCAAAATCGAAATAATCAGAAGCTTTGCCCAATTCCACATCAAGGTCTTTCAAAGCATTCAATGCTTCGGTAGCCTCTTTCGACTTTGGGAATTTTAATACCACATCTTTATAATCGTCAGCAGCCTGTTCCTTTTTACCGCTGTTGTAATCAATTACTGCGGTTTTTAAATAACAACGAGGCATTAAGGTACTGGTGGGGCTGCTGTTAATAATATGCTGGTAAGCAGTTCGGGCAGCGTTATTGTTGCCTTCGGCAAGGTAGGTTTCACCTATATCAAAATAAGCATGGTCAACATAATTAGAAGTGGGGAACTGAGAGATGAGGTAATTGAGCGCGTCAATTTTTTCATCGTTTTGGTTTTGCAGGCCAAGTATAACTGCTTTGCGGTATTGTGCGTAATCGGCTGCATTCCATTTTTGTGTTACAATTTCAGTATAGGCTGGTATCGCCTTTGTATAGTTCCGGGTAACAAATTCACAATCTGCATAGCGTAAATAAAGGTCGGGCGTTAAGGCCGTTTTCCCCTTTTTATCGCTTGTTGTCTTCGATTCGTCTATGGCATTGCCAAAATAAATGGCGGCATCGCTGTAATTTTTCTCCTTAAAATAAGTGTAGCCAACATTGTAATCGGCACGGAATTTTGAGGCTTCTTCTTTTGTTTCTAACGCATCGGAGGTTATTTCAGCAAAACGCAAATAGTTTTGCCGGGCCCCTGTATAATGCTCCTGTGTGTACTGTATTTCAGCCTTTAAATAAAGGGCAAGCGCGTGTAGTTCATTGTTAAATGGGTTAGCCAGCGATTTATCGCATAAAGTCAAAGCCTCATCATACTTTTTATCGTTGTATAATTCCACTGCCCTGAAATAAGTTACCTTCTGGTAAGCCTGTTGCATAATGGGGCTCTTATTGGGCAGCGCTTCCATTATTTTGTAAGCTTTGTCATAGTTTTTGGTGCGCACCAGCGCGGCAGCCATTAACTCATTCGCTTCTTCGGCATGGTCGCCGTTAGGAAATTTATCCAGATAACTTTCAAGGCTTTGGATGGCATCGTTCGTAAAATTCAACTCAAACGAAAGTTTGCCGTAGTTGAACAAGGCATTTTGTTTTATAGCCTGGTCGAAATCCATACTGGCAGCACTTTGAAAGGCGCTGCGGGCTTTATCTTTCTGTCCGGTTTTTAAATAGCAATCTGCAAGAGCATAAGTGGCATTTTGCCCTAACTGCTCGTTTAATAAGTTAAGCTGTTTAAAATTGTCAATGGCCTTGTTGTAATCGCCTGTTTTATACTGGCAGTAGGCTAGCATATAAAGGTCTTCCTTGTCTGTTTTGCTTGATTTTGCGATATAATTTAAAAGCAGCGGCAGCGCCCTGGCATACTCGCTTTTTTGAAAATAGGTTTTGCCTAGTAAAAACTGCATTTCCGCTTTATATAATACGCCATTTTTGTCAAGGGCTTTGTTTACATAATCAACAACCTTGTCGTAGTCTTTTTTTATAAAGTATATCTGGGCTACATAATAAGGGATAACCGCCGAATACATTTTTGAATCTTCGATGCTTAAAAATGCCTTCATTGCCTCATCATAATCTTTGGTATAAAAGCAAATAAAGGCGTAGTAGTAGTTAGAAGGGTAGTAGTATTTGTCTTTTATTTCGCGGATAGAAGCAAAAAGTGGTTTGGCATCGCTGAACTTCTTTTTAATAAAATAGCAATAGCCAAGCTGAAACCGGTAGTCATATATCTGCTCGTTATTTAAGTCCGTAATATTAACCTTCGATAAATAAGTAACAGCGTCGTTATAACGCGAATCCTGGTAATAATATTTGCCCAGGTAAAAGTTGATTAACCGGCGTTTATCGGTTTCGTGG
>DASZPC010000028.1:0-5512 GCA_035550455.1 Chitinophagales bacterium
TTACTACGTAATAGTAACCGATAGTAACAGTTGCCAGAAGAGGGATTCTATAACTATTCAGGAACCGGCAGCAATAACTGTACAGAAACAGGTAACGAATGTATTGTGCCATGGCGGCACTACCGGCAGTGTAAACCTGACGGTAAATGGCGGCACACCTGGCTATACCTTTAACTGGAGCAATGGCGCTACCACGCAGAACATAAGTGGTGTGGGCGCCGGTACTTACTATGTAACAGTAACCGATACCCATAACTGTAGTGTATTAGACAGCGCTACAGTAAGCGAACCAACAGCGATGGTGCTGAACGGTACAGCGGTAGATGTAGCGTGTGCAGGCGGCCACAGTGGTTCGGTAGCGATAACAGTAAATGGCGGTGTGTTCCCATACAGCTATGCCTGGAGCAACGGCGCTACCACGCAGAACATAAACGGATTGAGTGGCGGTAATTACACAGTAACTGTAACGGATGCCAATGGATGTACTACTACAGCATCATTTACAATTAATGAGCCTACGCCTATTACCACCTCTATTTCAGGCACTGATGTTACCTGCCATGGTGCAGCTAATGGTTCAGCTACCGTAACAGCATCGGGTGGTATGCCTCCGTATACTTATTTGTGGAATACATTCCAGTCTACACAAACTATTGATAGTATAAGTGGCGGGCATTATTTTGTAATAGTAACCGATGCCAATGGCTGTTCTGTTCACGATTCGATAGTAATATTTGAACCTACAGCCATTGTTACCCATACTACAGCAACCAATACAACCTGCAACGGCAATACCGATGGTTCAGTTACACTTACAGTAAGCGGTGGCACACCGGGTTATACTTATAGCTGGAGCAATAGCGCCACTACTCAAAACTTAACGGGTGTGGGCGCAGGCACTTACTACGTAACTGTAACTGATAATAATGGCTGTACAACTGTTGACAGCGCTACGGTTACTGAGCCGGCCCTGCTGGTGGCAACCGGTATTGTTGAAAACGTTCATTGTGCAGGTGGCAGCGATGGAAGGATTGACCTTACTGTAACTGGTGGTACTTATCCTTATGTTTATGCATGGAGCAACAGCCAAACCACACAAAACGCAACAAACCTTACTGCTGGCGGCTATTCGGTTACAGTAACTGATGCGCATGGTTGTTCAGCAACGCTAAGCTTTACCGTAACTGAGCCTACACCAATTCAAACTTCTGTTACAGGTACGGATGTTACCTGCCATGGAAACTCAAATGGCACTGCCAGTTTAACAGTAAGCGGTGGTACACCACCTTATACCTTCCTGTGGTCGAACTTCCAGATTACACAAAATATTACCGGGCTAAGCGGTGGTACTTATTTTGTAATAGTTACAGATTCGAATGGTTGTACAAAACGCGATTCAGTGTTCATTTTCGAACCTACCCCGCTTTTGGTAACCGATTCATCGAGCAACATTTCTTGTTTCAATGCCAACGATGGTACTATTACTATCTTCCCGATAGGCGGACAACCACCATATAGCTATGCCTGGAGCAACGGCGCCACTACGCAAAACGTAACAGGCCTTGCCGGTGGCAGCTACTGTGTAACTGTAACTGACCAAAGTGGTTGCAGCGCTACTGCCTGTGCAACAATTGTAAATCCGCCGATTTTGGTTACCAACTTTGTAGTGCATAACACTATTTGCTTTGGCGATAGCAATGGCTACATTGATGTAATACAATCGGGCGGTACGCCTAACTATACCTTTGTATGGAGTACCGGCGCCACTACCCAGGATATAGACAGCCTTGCAGCTGGTACATATGTAATTACTGTAACCGACTCGAGGGGTTGTATCAATGTTGATTCAGCGATGGTTCAGCAGCCGGCAGCCCTTTATACTTCGGGTGTAATTAAAAATGTAACCTGCCATGGCTATAACGATGGTGCGGTTATTATTACAGCATACGGTGGAACCCTGCCATACAGCTACCTATGGTCGCCGGTGGGTGTTTCAACGCAGAACCTGTACGATGTGGGTGGCGGTAATTACTTTGTAAGTGTTACCGATGCCAACGGTTGTGCTGTTCAATCGTTGTATATAGTGGTTGACCCACCATTATTAACGGATACTATTGTTCACACTGATGTAAGTTGTTATGGTGGTTCAAATGGTACAGCGGCTATTATACCAAGCGGCGGTACCGGCTCGGCCACAGCCGCATACTCTTACCTGTGGAATGATTTCTCTATTGATTCAAACCGTACCGGCCTTATGGCGGGCGAGCATTTTGTGTTGCTGACCGATTCGAACGGTTGCCGTAAATGGGATAGCGTGAAGATTGACCAGCCTACGCAAATACAAATTACCGGCCTGGTTAACGATGCGGTTTGTTACAACAGCGCCACCGGTGCTATAAACATAAACGTTACCGGCGGTGTACCTAGTTATACGTTCGACTGGAGCAGCGGGGCAACATCGCAGAACCTGAATACACTTATTGTTGGCACTTACACCGTAACTGTAACCGACCAGAATAATTGTACGGCTACTTCGGACTTTGTGGTGAACCAACCTCCGCAAATGTTTGTAGATATATTAACGGTTAAACCAACCTGCTTTGGTGGTAACAACGGTTCTATGTCGGCCGTAGCAACTATGGGTACGCCACCTTATACATATGAATGGAGCACGAACCCAACGCAAACATCGCCTTCTGCTTCGGATTTGGAGGCCGGTGATTACACCGTAACAGTTACCGACAGCCATAGCTGTACTGTAACAGTAACGAAAACACTGGATCAGCCGGATTCGATAGCTATTTCTACAACCGGTGCCATAGCACGTTGTTTCAATACACCTTCTACTCCGATTGTAGTAAACGTAAGTGGTGGTACATCGCCTTATGTGTATGAACTGAACGGCATGCTGCAAGCCAATGATACTTTTGCAGGCTTATTGCCGGGCAACTATACCGTACTTGTAACCGACCGTAATGGTTGTGACGGTAGCTATGGTTTCCATATTGCTTCGCCATCGCAGATGAGTGTTACACTTAGTACTACCGATAATATTATCCTTACCGGTATGACCACACAACTAGTGGCTACAGCAACTTCAGACACAGATATCATCCACTATATATGGAGCCCGATAGTGCTGGATGGCTATGATGTATTTGATTATAGTGCCTGTGGCGATTCGAGCAATTGCAATAACCCAAGTGTAAGGCCTCCGTTTACCACTACCTTTATGGTAACGGTAATGAATGCCGACTCATGTTTTGCATCGGATACCGTAACTATTTACGTGGATAACCAACCGGTAACCTTTATACCTACTGCCTTTACCCCTAACGGCGATGGATTGAATGACCGCTTTGAATTTGATGTTCTTGGCGCGAATACAATTGAAATCAGCATTTACGACCGTTGGGGCCAAAAAGTATATTACAACCCGGCACAGCCTAACGGACAAAGCGGTAGCAACGGCTGGGATGGAACTTCGAGCGGTAAGTTAGACCCTGCGGGTACCTATGTTTACCAAATGAAGATTACTTACTTTGACGGAACCACTAAGGATAAAGCAGGAACGATTACCCTGATGAGATAAAAGGCTTTGTTTTAATCCGGATGAATATTATACAACCGCTCCTTTTTAAGGGGCGGTTGTTATTTTTGGGGTATGGAAAAGGACGCGAAATATTATGTTGATAAATTTCAGTTGCAACCGCACCCTGAAGGAGGTTGGTTTGCTGAAACTTACAGATGTGCAACGGGTGTAAACCTGGCGGGAAGCGCTGCCGGATTTACAGGCTACAGAAGTTTTAGCACAGGCATTTATTTTTTACTGGATGCTTCGTCCTTTTCGGCATTTCACCGGATAAAGAGTGACGAGATGTGGCATTTTTACGCAGGATATTGCCTGGAAGTATTTGTAATTGACCCGGCAACAGGAAGTTTACATATAATAATGCTTGGCAATGACCCCGATGCGGGAGAGGTTTACCAGGCTGTAGTAAAGGCCGGTTGCTGGTTTGCCTCCAGGGTTAAGCACCCGGGTATGTTTGCGCTTGTTGGTTGTACCGTGGCGCCGGGTTTTGACTTTGCCGATTTTGAAATGGCAGATGGCGATAAACTTGCCGATGAGTTTCAGCAGCACGAGGAGCTTATACGCAGCTTGAGCCGCTAAATATTATTGTTTAATTTGCTTTACTTATAAAACATGCAATCAGCAGCGGGCATAACAGAATCTACAGCCACCAGGCCAAGGTTTGTAAACCGGTTTTGGCGGATAGCGACTTCATCGCTGCTATTTTTTATATGCTTTGCTATTAGTTATGGTATGATTCAGGTGGTTATTGGCCTGTTGGCGATGTTCCTTAAATATGGCGCTGATATAAACTATAACACCGTTTATGTAATTCCCCGTGACTATCATTACTGGAGTATGGCGCGTGTGTTGGCGGTTTACCTTACAGCCCCGTTGCTTTGGCTTTTTTCAGGCCTTGTAATTTTTAACCATTTGCGCGTTAACGAAACAAGGGAATTTAAGCTACGCCCTTTTTTGTTCTGGCTAATGATATGCCTGGTAAACTTATGCCTTGGCCATTTGTTTTTTTCGCCACTTGGTATAAGAAGCTATGCAGGCGTGGGCTTTTATCAAACTTTTGCCATTGTAGGTACCTGGATGGGTTTAAATGAAGTAATGATGGGCGTTTTTTCGGGCATATCAATTATACTTTCTGTGGCCTTTGGTGTGCTTATACGCGATGAATTACTGAAGCATAGCTTTGCGGCCCACCGCATTAAAACGTCAGGGGGAAAAACCATGGTGGTGGCGCAATTATATTTTCTGCCGGTAATTTTGGGGGCTGTGCCCGAAATTGCACTTTGTTCGAGGGCGAACATTTACCCCACTATGTTTGTGTTGCTGAACTTTGCTTTTATTGGCGCGGGGATGCTAATCAAGAATTTTAATGACGGCTCGAATATCCGCTGTTTTAAAACGGATATGCTTAACCATATTCCGGGAGCTGAGTTGCTGATTGCGGTAACAATGTGGGTTGTTATATGGCGGTTTTTGCGATAAAAATTGTTTAATAGTTTTTGTAAACAAACAGTATTAGGAAAATGAAAAGAATAATTGTTTTTGGGGCATCGGGCCGCACTGGCCGCATGGTAGTAAAGTACGGGCTTGAAGCCGGGTACCATATTACCGCTTTTGATTCGGGGCACCACCATATCTTAACCCCGCAATCCGGCCTTGATTTACATACGGGCAATGTGTACGATAAAGAAGCTGTAATAAAACTGATAGAAGGCCACGATGCGGTTATTTCCACTTTAGGTACAAGCGATATACATACTGATGCTGTAAACCTGATGAGTGATGCTATGAAGATTTTTACTGAGGCCATGAATAAATATGGCATTAAGCGGGTGCTGGCCGTAGGCGGATTGGCGGTGCTGCAATTAAACGAAAGCATGCAAATGATAGATAAAGCCGATTACCCGACGGAATACAAAAATG
>DASZPC010000029.1:0-12494 GCA_035550455.1 Chitinophagales bacterium
TACAGCCAATATTAAAATATTCAATAACCTGGGGCAGTTAATGCTGGGTTTCGATACACAACTGGAAGCAGGCGTTAACACCCTGCCTTTAAATGTGGCCCAGTGGGCGGCGGGCGCCTACCATGCTGCGGTACACATTGGGGGCAAAACATTGAAACTTTCGTTTTTAGTACAGGCGGCAAAACATTAATGGCATGATAAAAAGTGGCTCCTCAATAGTTTTGGTATTACTGTTGCTAAGCAGTTGCACACAAAACCAATACAGCAATACCGCCCTGCAAAGCAAGGTAGATAGCCTTCAACGGCAGTTACAAAACACCTACAAGCCCGGCCTGGGCGAGTTTATGACGGCCATTCAACTGCACCATGCCAAGTTATGGTTTGCAGGCAAAGCGCAAAACTGGGAGCTTGCCAATTTCGAAATGCAGGAAATAAACGAGTCGGTTGAAGATGCCAAAACCTACTGTACCGATAGGCCCGAAATTAAAAGCCTCAACATGATTGCCCCTGCCCTGGATAGCTTAAACGCGGCTATTACAACCCATAACGAAGCCGGTTTTCTTAGTGGTTACAAGCTGCTTACAGATAACTGTAACAACTGCCACATAGCCAACCAGCACGGCTTTAATGTAATTAAAACACCCACCACTCTCCCGGTAACAGACCAGGAGTTTGAGAAGAAATAATTAATATGTCATCCCCTGTGTTTATCTGAGGGATTAACACCCCCGGATAGCGCCGACAAGGCAGGCGACGAATTTTTCTTCAGTAATTCAACCAGTCCGAATGCCATAACCCGCTTGCCATTGATTACCCTGGTATTAATGCTTTGTTCATGTTCGCAAAAGTCGATGATGGTATGAATGTGATTTGGCATTATTACATACCCTAGTATCCTGTTATCTTAATCAGCCACATAATCAAACCATTGGTAAGTTCAAAAAGAGGCAGCCAATGAAGGCAGGTAAACGTTATGAAATATACCCTGTTGTGAAAAAAATACTCACGTTTTACCGTCATGTAACGAATATATCATTTTATTCATACTTGTGGTACGCGGTGTCCTTCATGCTTCGCAAGAGAGACACGGCGGGCAAGAAAATTGGAAATACAAAATCCGGCATCACACTTCGCAGACGCGCGATAGTTGTGTTGTGGGTCAGCTGCCCTACAACTGTTAATCTTATTAGTTGAAACAACCACCCCGATAATTATTCTTAAAAGAATAGTTATCTGCCCCGTACTTAATTGTACAAATACAACCACCTCGTCTGCCTGCGCTAATACTACGGCAGCCACTCCTCCTTAATAAGGAGGGAAGTTTTTAAATACATTAAAAAACGGTGTAACTAATTATAGGAAAAAAGTTTTTATTGCTGCACTACAAACATGGCGCGGGCAAGGGTGTTGCCAGTGGTGTTTTGTAAAGTACAGATGTAAGCGCCAGCCGGTAAGTTGCTGGTATAAATTTGCTGGTTAGATTGCCCCACTGCCACCGGTTGTTGTATTAGTGTGCGGCCGGTTAGGTCGGTTACCATTAACTGCGCCGGGCTTTGTGTGGTTTGGGGAAGGGTAATATTTAGCACCGTACTGGCCGGATTGGGGTAAATGCTTAACTGGGCAGCAGCCTGTATTTGGTTTATGCCGGTGGTTTGTTCCACCCAGCTATGCTTGCTGAAAAACTGCCATATAGCCACCGAGTAGTTGAGGTTTTGGTTCCATATCCACTCGTGTGTGCCGTTTATTACTTTATAAAATTCAACATCGCTGCCATAGCGGCCATTGGGATAGGTGTAGTGTATAAAAGTAAGCGTATCGGGCACGGCGTTGGGCAGGGTATCAATAATAGGTGTGCTGTCGCAGCCGTCGTGCTGCCGCCAGTAAGCTACCAGTTGCTCGGGGTCGTTGCCAAACATATCGCCGGTGTAATACACCACCTGGTCGTTAGTGCCATGAAAATGACAAGCCGGTACCACGCGGGTGGGCTGGCAGTTGAGGTAAGTACCTATAGTGCCCGAAACCGAGGCAATAGCGGCAATGCGGTTGTTAAGTTCGCAGCCCAGGCGGTTGGCCATAAACCCGCCCATGGAAAAACCGGTGGCATAAAGGCGTGTTTGGTCAAGGTTATAATAGGCGGCGGTGCTATCAATGATAGCATTTAAAAAGCCAACATCGTCCACGTTACTGTTGAGTGTAACGCTAAACTCACCTGCGCCGGAGTTCCAGGCGGAAGAGCCAAGGAGGGGATCGTTAAGCGCCTGCGGTATAGCAAAAATAAAGTTGGCCGTATCGGCCACCAGGTTCATATCAATATTTTTAAAGTTGCTGATGTTATCGCCCAGGCCATGCAGCGCCAGCACAAAAGGGGTTGGGTGCGTGCTATCGTAGCTGGTGGGTATATACAAATAGTATTGGCGCATAGTACCGCCGTAGCTCCATTGTTTAAGGGTATAATGGCCTGCCGCGCGGGCTGAAAGCATTATTAAAGGCAGTATTAAAATAAGGAGCGCTTTTTTCATAGTATTTGTTTTGCCGGTACACGAATTAAGTAAATGTTTGGCGGGGGTGCAATAGGGAGAAGTGTTTGGCTATTTGCTTTTAATACAAACTACCTTTCACGGCATCACGCGTAGCAGATGAAGGTTGTGGGGCCAGGTAGCCCGCAGTGGGCGAAGGAATGACAAGTTTATTTGCCCGACCACCCCGTCCTTCGGACACCCCTCCTGAATCAGGAGGGGAATTTTTTTTAAATATTTTATTTGTATAGTTCTTGTCCTATGTTAGGAGGAGCAGGGGTGCATTTAAAGGTTTGCTTTAAAGCCATTGTTGGGCCTGCTTACCTGGCCGTTGTATTAGTTTAGTGATTGTAATACCGGCAGGGCAAAATAAAATGTGGCGCCCTGGTTTATTTTTGCCTCGGCCCACACACGCCCCTGGTGGCGGGTTATAATCCGCTCAACAATAGCCAGGCCCACGCCGGTGCCTTCAAATTCGCTTTGGCTATGCAGCCGCTGAAATACGCCGAACAATTTATCGGCATAGCGCATATCAAACCCGGCGCCGTTATCGCGCACGTAATAAATAACCTCGTGGCCCACAGCGCTGCAACCTATTTCAACAACCGGCTGATGGTGGTGGCGGGAGTATTTTACAGCATTTGAAACCAGGTTTACCCACACTTGTTTTATTACCTCGCGGTCGCCGCTGGCCGGGCTAAGCGGATTAAGCACCAGGTTTATACGGGTTAATTGTTCAGGGGGAATGATTTCCCGGCATACTTCGGTTACAAGCGCGTTCATGTCAATATCCTTTTGCAGCAGTTCTTTACGGCCAATACGTGAAAAAGCGAGGAGGTCATCAATTAACTGCCCCATTTTAATGGCATTTGCCATTACACTGTCCATCATTTTCTGTGCATCGTTATCAAGGCTGGCGGTATAATCTTCTTTCAGGATTTTAGTATAGCCATGTATAGCCCGCAACGGGGCGCGGAGGTCATGCGATACCGAATATGAAAACGATTCAAGTTCCTTATTAGCCATACGCATTTGCTCTTCGGCATGGCGGCGGTTTACATCTTCGCGGTTAAGTTCGCGGGCGTTGTACCAAACAAGGCCCAGTAAAATAAACATGTTGAGCAGTATAATAACCGCACTGGCAAAGTCGGGCGTAATAAGCCCGCGCCACTCGGCTATGGCTTTCAAAAACCCAAGCGCCACCGGTATAATAACGGCAGCAGGTATTAGCTTGCGTGCTATAACACTACCAGGGTGGCTGCCAGAAAGATGTAACATAAACCCCTCGGAAGAGCGTACGGATAATATAGCCACGGCCAACAATAAAAAGCATACGGCGGTATGTATGGCCATAGGAATGTAAGCCAGCACGCCGTAAAAAACACGGACATTATACAAATACCCCATTAATGAAAGCATACCCATAGCCGCTATAAAAAGGGCCAATGCCTGAGCAGGCACATGGCCGGTGCGGGTTTTACGGTTTAGCAACAGCAATGCCAGCGCTGTTAAGATGAAATTAGCGGCTGTATTTGGGGCCATACGGTTACTTACATTGCCCACCACATCTTTTTCGAGGCGCGCCGGAAACAACAGGGTATCAATACCCGTATTGCTGTGCCCGGCCAATTGGGCCACTTTTATACACCCGGCAATAAGTACCAGCCATGCCAGCAGGTAGCCTGCAAAACGCCACCGGCCGTTAAAGTTGCCGCCGGTAATTAAAACCATTGCCGCTGATGATAAAATAAAGCAAAGCGCCGTAAGGGGGTTCATGGCTACCAGGCCGGCAATAGGGCGTTTAAAAAAATCAATATCAAACTGCCAGCCCACCAGTACCAGTGCCCCACATAAAAATGTGAAACCGGCCAAGACAATAGCGGAACGCTTTGCCTGCCTTTGAAAATTATTAACCTGAACGGCTGTATTTTGCATAAGTGAATTAAGTAAATGTTTGGCGGGAATGCAATGGGGAGAAGTGTTTGGCTATTTACTTTCAATGCAAACCACCTTTCTCCGGTATTATACATCAAAAACGCGCAATAGTGAGGGTAGTGGGCCAGGTAGCCCGCAGTGGGCGAAGGAATGACAAGTTTATTTGCCCGACCACCCCGTCCTTCGGACACCCCTCCTGATTCAGGAGGGGATTTTTTTTAAATATTTTATTTGTATAGTTCTTATCCTATGTTAGGAGGGGCGGGAGTGTTGGTTTTAAACCCCGGCAGGATCGGCCGGGTAGCCTGTGGGTAGTACGACCCTGCGGCATTATTCTCCGGTTAGTGGACAAACACCAACCTGGGGGGAAAGCAACCATGCTAAAAATAAAGCATTTTGCTGAATAGGCTGTATAGTTAAAACACCGAAAATACACTTACTGAAGGATTGGGAAGGATGTTCAATTACCCAACAAGCGCGCATGTCCTGGTTGGCAAGAGAAAAGAATAACGCAAGAGATAAAATAAAGTCCAGTAAACGTTGATAAACCTTGTTTCAGAAACCAGCAAAGTTATCCACAAATTAGTGATTTTTGTGGATACCTCATTGTTAAGCCCCAAATCCCTTTGAAAAAAGGGAAAATATGTACATTTTTGTAAGATGCCTTTTTTATACTATAGTGCAATTTGTTGATAATTACATTAAGATATTGCTCATAGGCCGAGTTTGATTAATTTGAGGAATCCAATATTTTATTGTACGTTATAACGTGTTATGTTAAAAAACAAATAAAATTCAGATAAAAACCCCAGAAATTTCTACTGATTTCCGGAAATTTCTGAGTTTTTCCGTACTTCTTAAGTAAATTATTTTATAGTATTTGTATGGCTAATTACGATAGTGAACCACAACCGGAGTTAATGTTGTCGAAACAACTAACTCCAAAACAAAAGATAACTCTAAAGCGCATTCCAAATGAATTATATTTGGATTTAAAGACACGTGCGAATAAATTAGGTAAAAAAGTCCCTACCTATTGTAGGATAGTATTAGAGCACGCAAGTAAACATCGTAACGACTACAAAGGTAAATTTCGTAATGCCATTGACGATGAGGATAAGTATGCCGAAGAAATAAACATTCCTATTTCATCTAAACAGTTTATCAAAGATTTAGAAAAATGGAACCCATTTGGCGATGGCAAGAAAAGTGAGATTGCAATAAATATTTTACGTAAACATACCGAAGTTCGAACCTGGTGATTTCCGGGTTAAAGCCTATCCAAAAGTGTTTTAAATAAAGATGCTTTTGCAATTCCTTCTAAATCAGGAAACATATGGCTATGCCTAATCCCCATCAGTTGTAAATCCTTCACAGCTTTTTTAGCTTCGGCAACTGGCAACCCAATTTTTGTCAACGCATCTGGAGCCTTTGTATATTGTATAAAATCCTCCAGTGTGAGAAATGATTTTTTACTAATCGTAAAATAGCCTGCTTGGTTACGTAGCCTCGTATTCATTAAATAAGTTGCTGTTCGTATATCCACTCCAAAATCATTAGACCATACAGTAGATTTCCTGTTCAATATATATATAGCTACTTTTTTATTGGTATTATTAAACCTAGCTTCGTCAAAATGAGACTGAAAAGCGAAAAAGGCAGCTACATAAGGGCTTGTGGTCCAATCAAGTAAACGAGTAGGCAAACCATAATGTTGAGCCAAAGCCTTTAAAGAGAAATCATCATTAAGAAGGTCCTTAAATTCTGATATGTGCTCACATTCACGGTGGAAGTTTGACAATAACGACCTCTCAATTTCTGTTTGATTCTCTGCATCAAAATCCTTAAATTTTCTATCAAAAGATGTTTGTAACATCCATTTAAACTCACCCTGTCCCCTGAAAAGATAATTGTCGTAGTCAGTTAATATGTGATCATCAATATATTTTTTAAACGCACTCCAACTATGTATTATTTTTTCTTCAACCATAAATGTCTTATTGTAATTCTTTGAATTGCGAATATGCAAAAAAACAAGTTTTAAAAATCCCTTAATAATTCAAGCATTTTATTAAAATCCCTCTATTGCACCAGTTCGTTTTATCTTCTGTTTATTGCTTACAATACCCCCTTAACCAAAACTTAGGCACCTGCAAAGGCAAGCTATTTTCACATAAATGTGAAATTATAGTTGCCGGATTTGTTGCAAATGGGGTGGGGCGTGGCGTATATTTAGCGGTATGGCTTTGTTAGCAATATATGGATTGGGTTTACGGAGGGTTTTAAATTTTAATTTTTACAGGTATTTGATTATCAATAGGTTATCTACTTTTTTATCTAAAGTAGATAACTAACTAATTATCAGTTAGTTACGCCAAAAAAATAGATAAAATAGAGCCCTTTAGAGGGCTTTTAGACATTATTTAGAGGCGAGTAGAGAGACAGGGCGCTTTAAGTAGAAAGCGATTGGCTTTTGTGGGGGGATTTTAATGAATGGAACTGAAAAGTTGCCGTGCCTGTTGGTTACTGATGGCCATTTAACAGCAGTTTTTGAACTGCCAAAACCAAGCTGCAAATAAAAGAATTGGTTAATTTTTAAACCCGCCTTTGGCCCCGGCCATGCAAACAGTAAAACCAAAAATACAACACCCTGAAAACGAACCTGTTAAGCATTATCTAAAAACAGGCTTTGCGGCTTTATATGTTTACTGAAAATATTGTGTTTTTAAGGTAAAAAATTACTAACAAAAGTGGTTAAAATACCGGGGTAAAACCGGGCTGCTGAGGGGCATTTTTAGTATCTTAGCGCGATACGTTAAAAATTAAAATATGAGCAGCGAAACAGAGGAAATAGTTATGGAAGAAGCAAAGAAAAAACCTGAGTATTCGGCCAGTAGTATACAGGTACTGGAGGGATTAGAGGCGGTGCGTAAGCGCCCCGCGATGTATATTGGCGATACCGGCGTTAAGGGCCTTCACCATTTGGTATATGAAGTGGTAGATAACTCGATTGACGAGGCACTGGCCGGTTACTGCAAGAATATATTTGTTACCATTTTACCCGATAACTCGATTACCGTAAAAGACGATGGGCGGGGCATACCGGTGGATATACACCCTAAAGAAGGCGTTAGCGCCCTGCAGGTGGTAATGACGGTGCTGCACGCCGGTGGTAAGTTTGATAAAGATTCGTACAAGGTATCGGGCGGTTTGCACGGTGTGGGCGTAAGCTGCGTAAATGCGCTTTCATCGCACATGAAAACGGAAGTACACCGCGATGGCAAGGTGTATGTGCAGGAGTTTAGCGAAGGCAAGCCGCTTTATGCCGTTAAAGAAGCCGGTACCGCCCCCGACCGGGGAACGATACAAACCTTTACGCCCGATAGCACTATTTTTACACAAACAGTTTATAGTTTCGATACGCTGTCGGCCCGTTTGCGTGAGCTGGCCTTTTTGAACAAAGGCATACACTTAACCATTACCGACGAGCGGGAAAAAGACGAGGCGGGAAATTTCCGCAGCCAGCATTTTTACAGCGAAGGCGGCCTGATTGAGTTTGTAAAATATTTAGACAGCACCCGCGAACCGCTGATACCCACCCCTATATGGGTGGAAGGCAGCCGCGATAATATTGCGGTGGAAGTGGCGCTGCAATACAATACTTCGTACACCGAAAACGTACACAGCTACGTAAACAATATTAATACCATTGAAGGCGGCACGCACGTGGCGGGTTTCCGCAGGGCTTTAACGCGCACGTTTAAAAGCTACGGCGAGAAAAACAAAATGTTTGAAAAGCTGAAGGTGGAAATAAGCGGCGATGATTTCCGCGAAGGGTTAACCGCCATTGTATCGGTAAAAGTGCCCGAGCCACAGTTTGAGGGCCAAACCAAAACCAAGCTGGGCAACAACGAAGTAGCCGGTGCGGTGGAACAGATATTTGGCGAAACACTGGAGCATTACCTGGAGGAAAACCCCAAACAAGCCAAATTAATTTTTGATAAAGTGGTGCTGGCAGCCACGGCGCGTTATGCCGCCCGCAAGGCACGCGAAATGGTGCAGCGCAAAGGCGCCCTGAGTGGTGGCGGCCTGCCCGGTAAACTGGCAGACTGCGCCAGCAAAAGCCGCGATGAAAGCGAAATTTTTTTGGTGGAAGGCGACTCGGCGGGTGGTACCGCCAAGCAGGGCCGCGACAGGCAGTTTCAGGCTATATTACCATTAAGGGGTAAAATACTGAACGTGGAAAAGGCCATGGAGCACAAGATTTACGAGAACGAGGAAATACGGAATATGTTTACCGCCCTGGGCGTAAAAATTGGCACTGTTGACGATAACAAGGCGCTTGATATTACCAACCTGCGCTACAGTAAAATAGTAATTATGTGTGATGCCGACGTAGATGGTTCGCACATTACCACGCTGATTTTGACTTTCTTTTTCCGTTACATGAAAGAACTGGTGGAAGCCGGGCATATTTATATTGCACAGCCTCCGCTTTATTTGGTTAAGAAAGGGAAGGATGGTATTTACTGCTGGAACGAACCACAGCGCGAAGCAGCGGTGAAAGAACTTGCCAAAGGCGGCAACGAAAGCAGCGTAAACATACAGCGTTACAAAGGTTTGGGTGAAATGAATGCCGAGCAGCTTTGGGAAACCACCATGAACCCCAACACCCGCACCTTGCGCCAGGTAACTATTGACAGCGCCGCCGAGGCCGATTATGTTTTTAGTATGCTGATGGGCGATGAAGTACCACCGCGCCGCGAGTTTATTGAAAGCCATGCCAAGTTTGCGCGTATTGATGCGTAAACCGGTTTAGCTATATATTACTAAAGGCACATGGTAAACACTGTGTGCCTTTATATTTTAGAGCACTGCTTTTAAACTTTTGCCTATACACTTAGTTTAGATAGTAATACATTTTATATGCGCCTGTTTACCCTGCTGCTTTTTTTTGCCATAATACTGCCTGCACAAGCCCAGAAAACTGCTGCTTATATGCCAGCCAGTTACAAAACAGGTACTTGTAAAGCCACTTACCCCAAAGTAAAACTTGCAGGTACGGTAAACATCGAAACAGTAAGTAAATACCTGCAAAGCACACTGCCCAATTTAAACGATGAACATTGCAGCCTGCAACTTAATTACCAGTTGCAAAGCATAGGCGGGGTGCATTTTTCGTTTACGCAACTATATAATGGGGTGGCGGTTTACCAAAGCGAAATAAAGGTGAACCTTGACAGGCAAAATATTATCCGCTCGGTGTTTGATAACAGTTACGATACCCGCCAATGGAATGTGGATGTAAGCAGTAAAGATGCGAACAGCGTAATAGCCATTGACCCTAAAACAAACGAGCCGGTGCTGGCTGAAAAAAGCATAGTGAACCACCGGTTTGAAACGTTAACCGCCAACGGAACCATTATCTTCCAGACGGATAATAACTGCTATTTTCTGCCGCCGGATTCTACGGTAACCGGATTAGTGTTTAACCCCGACCCGCTTACCACCTCGGGCAATGTGTATGGGGGCATGTATATTAATAATGGCGATTCGGACGCAGCCTGGCTTACCGCCGAGCAACAAAGCAAGAGTTTTAAAGCAAATTACAGCGCCGGTACTTTTACCCTGCAAAGCAGCTATGTGCAGGTTACCCAGTTCAACAGCACACAACCCGACACCGGAATAGCCATTTCGGCAAACGGGCTGTTTAATTTTACCCGCTCGCAACCGCAGTTTAAAGATGTAAATGCCTTTTACCACCTCAGTACCTATCAAAGTTATATACACCATTTAGGGTTTAACTGCGCCGATGGGTTAGTGCAGGTTGACCCCCATGCCTTTTATGATGATAACTCGTACTTTTCTGATTCGTACAACCCGCACCGCATTTATTATGGCACCGGCGGTGTGCCCGATGCCGAAGATGCCGATGTGCTGGTGCATGAGTACGGGCACTCGCTTTCGTGGAATGCCGCCCCCAACAGCAACCAGGGCGGCGAGCGCCGCGCACTGGACGAGGCTTTTGGCGATTACAACGCAGCCTCGTACTCCAAAAGCATTAACACCTTTAACGACCAATGGGTTTTTAACTGGGATGGCCACAATGATTTTTGGCCCGGCAGGATTATGAACAGCACCCACGTTTACCCAACCGACCTTGACGGCAGCATATATGATAATGGGGAACTGTGGTCGGCAGTAATTTTTTCGCTGAATGGCGATTTAGGGCGCGGTATTGCCGATAGCCTGATTATTGAAACGCATTACAGCTATGCGCAAAATATATCTATGGCCGATGCGGCACAATTGTTATTGGATGCCGATACTGTGCTTTTTAACGGCGCTTATTTCTGCCCCATATTTACGCGGCTGTACGAACACGGCTTTGTAACGCTTAACGGCAACACCTGCGGCTTGGGCATTGATGATAAAGGCCAGCCAAACAATTACAACTTTTGGCAGCATGGCCATTCGTTTACGCTTATACAACCGGGTACAGAAAGATTGCAGATATGGATTTACAACATAGCGGGGCAACAGGTGCAGCCCACCATTAACAACGCCAATACCGTTTATAATTACAGCAATAACAGCCTTGCACCGGGCCTATACCTGGTGCGCGTAACCGGCAGCACCAGCGTCAACACTTTTAAATGGCTGAATACAGGGCAATAGGGCAGTAAACTACTGTTGGTCTTTGCCGTGGCAGTTTTTGTACTTTTTACCGCTACCACAAGGGCAGGGATCGTTGCGGCCTATTTTTTCGCCAACGCGTATAGGCTCCAGTTTCTTTTCTTCCTGCTGGGGTTGCGGCGCTTGCGGGCCACCACCGGGGTTGCTTTCCAAATCGCCGCGGCCTTCTTTAATTTTGTTGGCGTAAGCTTTTTGCTTTTGCTGCTCGGCATTGCGTACCTGGTCGGGGTCGGCCTGTGGCACCTGGCCTTTAAACATAAACGAAGCAATATCGCGGTTCACCTCTCCTATCATAGCGGCAAAAAGGTTAAAGGCTTCCTTTTTGTAAATAACCAGCGGGTCTTTCTGTTCGTACGAAGCCAACTGCACTTCCTGTTTCAAATCATCTACAGCGCGCAGGTGATGTTTCCAGGCCTCGTCAATTAAAGCCAGTGTAATGGCTTTTTCAAAATAGGTTTGCAGGCTTTTGCCATCGCTTTTAATAATCCCTTCAAGGTCAACCAACACATTAATGCCCTTTTTAGAATCGCTGAAAGGTATAGCCACCGTGCGCACCGAATCGCCCCGGGTTTCATGTATGCTTTTCAGCACCGGCATTACCGAACGGGTAATATTATCAATCCGGCGCTTATAAACTTCTTTCACTTCGGCAAACAGTTTGGCAGCCAGTTCATCAACACTTTTACTGCCCAGTTCGTCCTGGGTAATACCGGTATCAAGCGAGAAATAACGGATAGCATCCAGCTTAAAATCCTCGTAATTGGCTATGTTTTCCTTACCGGCGGCCACCAGCCCTTCGCACAAATCATAGAAGCTGTTATTTATATCAAGGCTTAAACGTTCGCCAAACAAGGCGTGCTTGCGCTTGGCATAAATAACCTCGCGCTGGCGGTTCATAACATCATCATATTCCAGCAAACGCTTACGGATGCCAAAGTTGTTTTCCTCCACTTTCTTCTGTGCGCGTTCAATACTCTTTGAAATCATAGAGTGCTGAATCACCTCGCCTTCTTCATAACCCATGCGGTCCATTACCTTCACAATCCTGTCGCTTCCAAAAAGGCGCATTAAATCGTCTTCCATCGAAACAAAGAACTGTGTGCTGCCGGGGTCGCCCTGGCGGCCCGAACGGCCACGCAACTGGCGGTCAACACGGCGCGAGTCGTGGCGCTCAGAGCCAATAATGGCCAAACCGCCTGCCTTCTTCACGTCGTCTTTTATCTTAATATCCGTACCGCGGCCTGCCATGTTGGTGGCAATGGTTACGGTGCCTGCATTGCCGGCTTCGGCCACAATTTCGGCCTCGCGCTGGTGCTGCTTAGCGTTTAATACGTTGTGCTTTATCTT
>DASZPC010000030.1:0-1990 GCA_035550455.1 Chitinophagales bacterium
GAAACAGTATCGTCTTTAATCCGCCCCCCCGATTTGTTGATTTACCTGAAAGCCACCGTGCCTACCCTGGTTAACCAAATACAAAAACGTGGCCGCGAATATGAAGATAACCTGCGCCTTGATTACCTGCGCCGCCTGAACGAATACTACGAAAAATGGATTACCAACTATAAAGATGGCCGCCTGCTGGTAATTGATGTTGACCAGGTAAACTTTGCCGAGGATGAAGAAGCTCAGGCAGAGGTAATTAACAAAGTGAACGCCGAACTTTACGGGTTGTTTTAGAAATAGTATTGAGTAGTTAGTATTGAGTATTGAGACAATCTTCTTCTTTTAAAATTTTAGCGAAAACATTTGAACCGAGCATAGGTTAAACTATTTGATAGTTTATATTTACCTGCATGTTAGCCCCGCTTCCCGAACGCCTGCGCCCTAAAACTATTGGCGAATTTGTTGGCCAGCAACATTTGATTGGTGAAGGCAAGGTTTTGCGCAAACTGATTGAGAGCGGCAATATCCCCTCTATGATATTATGGGGGCCACCCGGGGTGGGTAAAACCAGCCTGGCAAGGTTTATTGCCGAGCAGGTAAGTTTACCTTTTTACCAATTAAGCGCTATTGACTCGGGTGTAAAAGAGGTGAGGCGGGTAATTGACGAGGCCAACGAGCGCGGTAAAGCTATTTTGTTTATTGACGAAATACACCGGTTTAACAAAGCCCAGCAGGATGCCCTGCTGGGTGCAGTGGAGCGCGGTACCATTACCCTTATTGGCGCTACAACCGAAAATCCCTCGTTTGAAGTTATTTCGGCCCTCCTCTCCCGCTGCCAGGTTTACGTTTTAAAGCCATTGGAACGTGACGACCTTGAAAAGCTATTGAAACATGCCATTGAAACCGATGAAGAGATTATTAAAAAGAAAGTGCTGATTGAAGAAACGGAAGCCCTGCTGAAATACAGCGGCGGCGATGCCCGCAAACTGCTGAATGTGCTGGAACTGGTAGTAAACTCGTTTACCGAAATACCGGTGCATATTACCAATACCATAGTGGAACAGGTTATACAGCAAAAAATGGCGATTTACGACAAGAGCGGCGAACAGCATTATGATATTATTTCGGCGTTTATAAAATCAATGCGCGGCAGCGACCCGAATGCAGCCTTATATTACCTGGCACGAATGATAAGCGGTGGAGAAGACCCCAAGTTTATAGCCCGCCGTATGCTGATACTGGCCAGTGAGGATATTGGCAATGCCAACCCCAATGCGCTACTGCTGGCTACCTCGTGCTTTCAGGCGGTAACCATGATTGGCTACCCCGAATGCCAACTAATACTTTCGCAAACGGCTATCTACCTGGCTACCTCGCCCAAAAGCAATTCGGCCACTACCGCCATTGGCGCGGCTATGGATTTGGTAAACAGCACCGGCGACCTGCCTGTACCGCTTGCTATACGCAATGCGCCCACTAAATTGATGAAAGATTTGAATTACGGTAAAGATTATAAATACGCCCATAGCTTTGAAGGCAACTTTGCAGACCTGGAGTTTTTGCCCGACAAAATAAAAGGCACAAAACTATTTGAGCCTGGGAATAATGCCCGCGAGAACGAAATACGCGCCAGCCTGCGGAAATGGTGGAAAGAGAAATATGGCTACTAAACTATGCGTGATGATAAGGTTCGCCTTTAATAATGGTAAAGGCACGGTATAGCTGCTCCATAAAAATAACGCGGATTATTTGATGCGAGAAAGTCATTTTAGAAAGGCTTAGTTTAGCATTGGCGCGGTTGTATAACTCATCGCTAAAGCCATAAGCACCGCCAACTATATATACCAGATTTTTTAACGACTGATTAAATAGCCCCTCTATCTGTGCCGCCCATTGTAATGAGGTGAATTCTTTGCCTTTCTCGTCAAGCAACACAACATAATCGGTAGGGCCTATTTTCTTCAAAATCATTTCCCCTTCCTTCACTTTTGCTTTTTCT
>DASZPC010000031.1:0-3845 GCA_035550455.1 Chitinophagales bacterium
TATCAGTTTAGTATTAAAGTCGGCCAAATCAAGTTGGTTATGGCTATTTATAAAATCAACCAGTCCTTCCGTATCAAATAATTTGCCTTCGTTATTCGCAGCTTCCGAAAGCCCGTCGGTATAATTCACAATCATAGCGCCCGGCTTTAACAGTGCCTCGCCAAAACTGATGTAGGGCAGCGCATCAAACATGCCTAATATAGTACACCCCTTTTCAAGCAGTTCAATTTCTCCGTTGTTATGCAAAATAGATGGGTTATGCCCCGCATTTACATAAGTTAAAACACGGGTATTAAAATCGTAAGTGGCTATAAATAGGGTAATAAACTTTTCACCCTTGGTTATTTCGCACACCTTGGCATTTATCATATCAATAAACTGCGGCAGTTGATATTTGCGCGTAATAAGGGTGCGCAGGTTGGCCTGAAAATTAGCCATTAACAAAGCCGCCGGTATCCCCTTACCCGATATATCGCTGATGCAAAAAGCAATTTCGTTTTCCGATATGTTGACGAAATCGTAATAGTCGCCGCCAATATTTTTGTGCGGACGGTAAAACGCCTCTGCCTCTATCCTTTCATTGTTCGGCAGTACCGAGGGCACCAGCATACTTTGCATATCGGCAGCCAGCTTCAGCTCTTTCTGCATTACCAGTTGGTCCATCTGGCTTTTAAACAGCTTTTTGTTTTCGTTCGCCACTACAATAATGTTGGTAATGGTTTGTATAAACTTCAGCTTTTCTTCGTTGGTATCGCTTTGACCGTTTCCAAAAGGCCCGATTAATACATAGCCAATCGGCTCTTTTTTATGCGTAACCGGTATCAGGTACTCAAACCCTGCCAGGGTTTCGTCCTTTAAAGCGGCAACCGGCATAATGGAATGAAATTTTGAGAAACTGCCATGCACATCATAGTTCAACACGCTGCCGGGCAGTTCACCGGGCGTAATGCAAATCCAGTTATTGCCTATCTCATTAATAAACAGGGCTATTTTTGAAACGCCCAACTGCGCATGCAATATGTTTTCGTAAATGCGCGCCAGTGCTGTAATGGGCATGTTGTTATTTACCGCGCGGGTAATTTCAAGCAACGAGTCAATCTGCTGCTGTTTTACAGCCAGCAGGCGCTCGGTTTGCCCAAGGCGCTTTTTAAAAAAGTCAAGTTCCGAAAATTGCTGGGGTAACATTGTTTCCTTCAAATCACAATTTACTAAATTCAGTTCACAACCATTATCATACGCAAAAAACCGAAAATGGTTTTTCGGCCTGCTTAGTCTAACTGGCCCTTTACATCCAAAGCATCGCGCAGGCCATTGCCCACCAGGTTAAAAGCCAGTACCAAAAGCATAATAGCCACACCGGGGTACAAGGCAAGGTAAGCCTTATCGGTATCAATAAAATCCTTGTATTCGTTCAGCATACTGCCCCAGCTTGGCGCGGGCGGCTGTATCCCCAGCCCTATATAACTTAGCCCCGATTCCACCAATATGGCATTGGCAAAATTGGCACAGGCCACTACTATAACCGGCCCCCATATATTGGGCAGTATATGCCTGAAAATAACCCGCAGGTTGTTAAAGCCCAGGCTTTTTGCCGCTGAAACAAATTCCAGTTCGCGGATAACAATAAACTGCCCGCGCACTATACGGGCGGTATCCACCCACATGGTTAAACCCACGGCAATAAATATCATTACCAGTTTGTTTTCAATCAAACTGCCTGCGCTGATATAAAGCCCCATAGCCAGCAATAAGGTGGGTACGCTCCAAAAAACATTTATTACAAACATAATGGCATGGTCTGCCCAGTCCATAAAATAACCTGCCAGCGCCCCGAAAAATATCCCTATTACCAGCGAAATACCCACTGATATTAACCCCACCGAAAGCGAAACGCGCACCCCTATTATTAACCGCGAAAGGATATCGCGCCCAAACTTATCAGTGCCCAGCCAATACTTACGCTCTGTAATTAATTGTTGTTCTACAAAATTTTTCTGGGCGGCCACCGATAGCTGTTGCTGCGCATGCGGCAGTAAATCTTTCAATGCCGTGTGGTGGGTTTCCGGGCGGCTTACCCTGCCGGTATAAAGGTCATAAAAAACCGAATCGCCTTCAAACCGGTAAGCGGTAATGGGCACCGGCTCATAATCTTTTACAAAACCATTTATTAAGCCGTCAAAAAAACCGGTTGGGCCAACCCCTTCGCGCTTCTTTTCAAGTATTTTAATTTTAAACCCCGGCGGGTGTGTTTCAATTTGTAAAATCTGCTGGTTGGCCGATGGCGAATTATCGGGCGCAATTACATAGGCAAAAACTGCGGTAAGCACCGCCAGCAATATAATAGCCATGCCAAACACGGCACTGCGGTTACGCTTTAAGCGCATCCATGCCTTTTGGTTCAGCGATTTACTTTTTATTTCTGCCATTTATAACAACAAGGTATGGGCTATCGCACCAGCCGGTCCTTCCAGCGGTAGCGGCCAAACTGGCTTACCACCCCAATAATTACTACGTAAAGGATATGAAAAATTTCGACGAATGGTAAAAGCAACAGCAAAATGATTTTTCGGTAAAACCAGCTTACCGGTATGGCAAATAAAAAGTCAACGGCCAGTTTGGTACTCCCGGCCACAGCCAAAGGCAGCCAATTCATGCCCACAGGCTGCAAAGCATAATAAATGCCTGCGCCAATTACAAACAGGTTAAAAAAGTAAGCAAACACCAAAACAAGGGTTACCTGCCAGTTGCCTATATTCCTTGATTTTGAAACCCACCTGGTACGCTGCGATAAAAAACCGCCCAAACCACTCTCGGGCTTGGTAAACACGCACGCATCAAAACTCTTAACAAAGCCTATGGCGCCGGGGTAACGCTGGTTTACCTTATGCATTAAAAAAATATCATCGCCGGTAGGTATATCATTATTCCCTTTAAATCCTTCCACATCTAAAAAAACCTGCTTGGCATACATAAGGTTGGCCCCATTGCACATAGTGGGGAAATTATTGCGTATGGTAGCCCCGGTTATGCCCAGCATGGTAAGCACATCTAACTGCTGAAACCACGCCAGCGGGCTGTAAGCGGGTTTTACCATTACGGGGCCCGTAACCAATTTGTATGGGTGGCTGCTGTAATAACCCGCCATAGTGGCCAACCACCCGGGGCCTATGTTGCAATCGCCATCGGTGGTTATTATCAACTCGCCTTTGGCATTTTTTACCCCCAGGGCTATCGCTTTTTTCTTATTGGGCACATACTCGCCGGGGTTGCCCAAATACTGCTGTAAATCAAGCACCAGCAGGTTAGGTTTGTTTATTTCGCGGGCAAACCTGATGGTAGGGTCTGTACTATAATCGTCAACTACTATTACCTCAAACTTATCGGCCGGATAGTTTTGTGCAAAAATAGCCTCCAGGCAGGCTTTAATATATTTCGATTCATTCCGCGTGGGTATTACCACGCTTACAAAAGGCTGGGTACCGGCCGGGGCGGTTTTTACATCATACCGCTTTAGCCTTACCCAACCAATAAAAAAGTACATCACCATGATAAAATACAGCGATGCAAAAGCTATAGCAGCTATTAAAAAAGGGTCTGTCATTGGCGCTGCGAAATAGCGAAATAGCCGCAAAGTGAAGAATAAAAATATTCACAGGCATAAACTTGTGGTTTTACTCTCTGTAACAACCAAAAGGTTGAAAAACCTTTTGGGATTTTCACATCCTTGTTCTTGACAAATCCCCTCTCTTTCTTATCTTCGCACCCCGACCGTAATAGCGGTTCGGATGGAGGTAGCACCAACGTCCGTCACCGAAAATTCAGCAATGCCACGCGACACATCTATC
>DASZPC010000032.1:0-3859 GCA_035550455.1 Chitinophagales bacterium
GTTAAGTGTGTACCCCCCTTTTGCCTCGCCGGTATTAATGTAAAGGGTATTAGCGGCAGGGTTAGGGTAAACAGTTATCCCTTGCAATTGGGTATCGTTTATACCGCTTACTCCGCTTGTAATAGTAGCTTTAAAGAGGTAGTTGCCAACGGTGCCCAAAAAATAATCCGAGATAAAGAAAACCACAGTACCACCCCCCTGAACAAATATCGGGCCGGGTAGTATAGGGTCGTAAGCATCGCTCCAGGCGCCGCCATTTACCTGATAGCTTAACACAACATCATTGTTATAAGTATTGCCGTCATCGCTGCCATAACTGTCATTTACCCGGGCATCAATCGAATAGTTGGTACCTGAAGGCAGCACCACTTTGTAGTAATCATAATCTGTCCCGATATGCATATTCGAGCCGGGAGTGCTTACTATGGCTGTATTGCCACTAAAGTTTACCGGCAGGTTATAGGCGGTAGCCGCCGTATTATCCTGCTCGTATTGGTCTGGACTTATAGGTTGGCTAACAATGGTAACCTCAACCGGGTTATCGGCATAAAGGTTATAAATCAGGTTCCAGTTATTTTCATCCGTCGAGCTCCAGAAGGCGATATAATAAGTGCCAGGGTCCACATTGAGGCCGCTTGAGTTAAAGGAAATATTGTAGTAAGTCTGTGCTTGCATAGTGCCCGAAACTTCATCAATAGTGGTAATATAATTGCCTTCCAGGTCATAAAGGGCTGCCAGCAAGTAGCCAGAGAAATTTGTATTGCCTGCATTCGCAATATCTACATGAACTGAAAACGCCTGGTTAACCTGCGGCTGTAATGGTGTAATCGTATCTGCACTATACATTTGTATGTTGCTGTATGGGCTGGTTACCAGAACTGTTACCGGGTTATTATAGCTACCGGGTTTTACCAGCGAGTAATCATTATCACCATTTTTATAATAAATACCTATATAGTAGGTGCCTGGTATAACATTTAGCGAATCGAGGGTGAAATTATAAGTATTATAATACAGGGAATTGAGTGTTTGGTTTTGCAGCACATTAACAAACCCATTAAATACCCCATCGCTGTTAAACAGGGCAGCGGCAAGTTCGCCGTTAAAAGCCCCCGCACCTGCATTAGCTATGTCTACACTAACTGTAAACTGCTGATACATGGTAGCCGGGTTGGCGCTTACGGTAATATTTGAATACAAAAAGATGCTATCCTGGTTAACGGTATTTCCGCCGCCGCCGTTGTTATTAAGCGGTTTAATGCCAATTACCATTTCCTGGTTACTATTAAAATTACCGGTGCCGCCACCAATGCCGAGTGTTGACGGTGCAAGACTGTTTAATGAAAAATAGCCATCATCAATACCTCCCCAACCCCAATTCATGTGGAAATTACTATTGGCATCGTAGCCATCGCAAACCCAAGTGTGGCCGCCGCCTGAACCCGAGCCTACGTATTGTACCGGCCTGCTGTTATCAAGCTCATTTTTCAGCATATCAGACCATGTCTGGTCATTATACCCCGAACGGCGCATTCCTTTTACAGTTGAAGGGTCGTAACCGAAATATTTTTTATAAGCATACTCAGCGCATGAGCTATCGCCCTGGCTGCCTAAGGCATCTTGTATAATAACCCAGGCGGCGCTTTCGTCAACCCCATAATTCATATTCACTGCCACACCGCAATGGTACATCAACTTGGCTATTTCGGTATTGTTAGAACTGATGCTGTTAGGCATGGAAGCCCAGTTATAAGTACTGGCCCCATAATTCGCACTTTGGTTGCCATAGTTTTGGTCGTTATACGAATGGTAACCTGCGCCCTGCGAGGGATAATTCCAGTATTTCAAAATCTGGGCCATGGCGGTTGCCACGCAACCTGTAACACAATTAGCCCCCCTGTTTGCATCGTAGGGGCATTGGGTATTATAATAGGGGGCCTGGTTCCAGGTAGTTTGCAATAGCGGTGTAACCGAGCGTTGCGCCCTGGAGGCATTTTGCGGACGCACATTACTATAGTAATCTTCCCATTGGGTTTTAATTTCCTCTGGCGCATTTACCATGTTTTCTTTCACATAAACTATTTCCTGGCGGTAAGTATTCAGCCAGTCTTGTATGCGGGGTGGGGCGTTTTCAATATAAAATTTGCTGGTGGTACTATAGCCGAGTATAGGCTGTACCATATCCTCGGCCGATACCATTACAAAGCCCTCTTCGCCCTCAACGTTAAAAACATAGTAAACAGGCTGCCCGTCGCTTGGCCGCCCTACATTTTGGGCTGTGGAGTATTGGTAGGCAAGGGTAAACGTTACCTGCCTGCCCGTGGTTTGATAATAGAAATTACGGGCCACCTGCATGGCATAATCCTTATCAACCGACTTGGCGGGCAGGATAAGGTTCATCGCAAGCAACGCCGCTAACAGTGCATAAATTTTTTTCATAAAAACTGGGTTTAGTAGTGAAAAATTACGATTTTATTTTCCCGTGGCAAATAAAGTTATGCCCAGAACATAAAAAAATCCCCCACGTGGGGGGATTTGGCAGTTTTATTCGGTATTTAAAACAAATGGCTTACTTAATTACCTGTATTTTACCACTACTATTACTACCGGTAGCTACATCTATAATCCTGAAAAGGTAAGGACCCGATGGCAGGTTTGTAACATTAATTTGTGTTTTTGGGCCAGCCAGCTTTTCTGTTTCAACCAGTCTGCCTTCAATATTATAAATGCTGAACACCAGTATGCTACCCTGAGGTATTTCAACTGTAATGTTGTTGGTTGCCGGGTTCGGGTAAATTTTTACCGGCTTGTTATTAATGGAAACAATGGCGGTTGGGTACCCAACTGAATCACAGGCATTGGCTGTGCATCCGGCATTGTCTGTAACGGTGGCACAATAACTATCGGCAGATAAATGGGTGATTGTATCGTGGGTTGAAGACGTATTCCATACAATAGTGTAAGGGGCTGTACCACCTGAAATATCAGCAGAAGCAGAACCATCAGAAGCGGAGGCCGAGCTTGCATCGGTAGCGTTTATTGTTACCACAAGGGCAGTGGGCTGCGTAATTGTATCTGATAAAGAAATTGTGCAATTATTAGAGTCGGTAACAACAAGGGTATATACACCGGCAGCCACATTACTTAAATTCTGTGTTGTAGTGCTATTGTTCCATGTGTAAGAATAAGGGCTGGTACCTCCCGAAACAGTAACATCAACTGAACCATTGGAGTCTCCATAGCAGTTAAGGTTGCTTGCGGTTGAACTGGCCAAAAGGCCTGGTGGCTCGCTTATAAACGCGGTTAAGGTAAACGAGCAACTATTGTTATCGGTAATGGTAACTGTATAGTTGCCGGCAGTTAGCCCTGTAATAGATGACGTGGTAGCCCCGTTGCTCCAGTTATAAACAATAGGAGAGGTGCCGCCACTAACTGTAACCATAGCACTGCCTGTGGCGCCGCCATTACAAAGTATATCAACCACCGAATCTGTTGCCGAGGGGCCGGTGGCAGTGGTAACCGAAGTTGAAGCTGTTGTAGAACAGCCGTGGGCATCGGTTACAGTTACCCTGTAATTGCCGGGCCCTAAGTTCAAAATAGTATCGGTAGTGGAAGTGTTGTTCCATAAGTAAGTATAAGGGCTGTTTCCGGCCGAAGCTGCTGCCCATGCCATGCCGGTGTTGGCCACACAGGATGAGGTAGTGGCAGAAGCATTAACGGTAAATGGAATATTGTTAGTGGCAACAGTAGCACTTGCCGAAACGGAGCAGCCGTTGGTATCAGTTGCTATTACCGTATAAGTTGCTGCCGGCAAATTACTTATTGTAGCCGTTGTAGCGCTGTTGCTCCACTGATAGGT
>DASZPC010000033.1:0-3241 GCA_035550455.1 Chitinophagales bacterium
GAGGTGAAAGGTGAGAGGAGAAAAGGACGAGTGAAAGGGGCGGGGCGAGGGAAGGATGAAAGGTGAAAGGCCAGAGGCGAACTGAGGAACTGGTAAATGGCTTGAGTTTAGCTAAATAAAAAAGCGGCCCATTCCGGAGCCGCTTTTCTGTTTAATATTTTTTTGGTGCTTACTAAGCTTCGGCTACCACATGCACAAAGCGGCGGTCGTTTTTGCCTTTGGTGTATTTTACCACGCCTTCGATAGTAGCGAAAATGGTGTGGTCTTTACCCATATCAACACCTTTGCCGGGGTGGTAGTTGGTACCGCGCTGGCGCAGGATGATGTTACCGGGTATGGCGTTATCGCCACCAAATATTTTTATACCAAGGCGCTTGCTGTGCGAATCGCGGCCGTTCTTTACTTTACCTTCCCCTTTTTTATGTGCCATGACTAAACTTTTTTAGTGTTTTGCTCTAATAATTTATCCTATGCTTTCGATAGCGATTTGAGTTAACGATTGGCGGTGGCCCTGCGATTTTTCGTAGGTTTTCCTTCTCTTCTTTTTGTAGATATTCACCTTGTCGTCCTTTTTATTGGCTACAATTTTTGCGTTTACCTTAACACCGGCAACAGTAGGGGTGCCTACTTTTACGGTTCCGTTGTCATCGGTAAGCAATACCTTATCAAATGAAATGGCATCGCCTTCGTTGCCTTCCAAACGGTGTACATACAGCTTTTTGCCTGCTTCGGCTTTAAATTGCTGCCCTGCTATTTCTACTATTGCGTACATGCTTTTAAAATTTGGGAGCGCAAATATAAATACATTGTGGTAAAATCCAAATGGCCGGTTCCGGAAGCAAGTTTTCCCCCTTTGAAAATAAATAGGTTAAAATATTGTTTGGAAAACATTAAAAAACTTAAATTTAGCTACACTAATCCTTTAAAATCAGCTTATGGCAAAGAAAGTTACCCACAAACAGACAGTTTTAAGAAGCTCATCAACAGGCCGTTTTGTTTCGGCCAAGCAGGCAAAACGCAGTCCTAAATCTGTTAAAAAATCGACTGTGACCATTACACACACTATATAGCCCACCAATAAGGCTTTTTAGTGAATTTACGGCAATAGGCCCGGCAAACTGCTAAAGTGGTTGGGTTTATTGCCGTAAGTATTTTACCATAAGGCCGGCCGTGCGTGCCGAGGCCCCGGTATCGCCAAGTTTGGTGTACAATAAGGAGTAATCTTTCCTGATGACCGCCCTGCCTTCGGGGCTTAATATTTTCTTCACCCCGGCAATGAGCCTTTCTTTGTTTACATCGGCCTGTATAAGTTCTTCCACCACACGCTTATCGCATATCAGGTTAACAATGCAGATATAGTTGATGTTTTTAATAAGTGCCCGGGCAATGTAGTACGATATCCAGCTTCCTTTATAGCAAATTACTTCGGGCACATTGTGCAGGGCGGTTTCGAGGGTGGCGGTGCCGGAAGTTACAATAGCCGCTGTGGAAGATTCGAGCAACTGGTAAGTGTTGTTGTAAACAATTTCGCACCGGGAAGCGCCGATAATATCCTGGTAAAATTTTTCGCCAATAGAACTGAGGCCTGCAATTACAAAACGATACTCCGGAAATTCATCTATTACTTTTAAGTATTCGGGCAGCAGGTAGGCAATTTCCTGCTTGCGGCTGCCGGGCAAAATGGCAATTATTTTTTCGGTGGGGGCGGGGCGGGTTCCGGCAATTTGCAATTCATCTAAAAGCGGGTGGCCTACAAAATCAACCTCAACACCATAGCGGGCATAAAATTCTTTTTCGAAGGGGAAGATAACGAACATCCGGTCCACGTATTCTTTTACTTTATACACGCGCGATGTTTTCCAGGCCCAAAGCTGGGGCGATATGTAGTAGAAAATTTTGAACCGGTGCTGTTTCAGGAATTTGAAGAGCCGGAAGTTGAAACCGGGGTAATCAATTAAGATAACCACGTCGGGTTTATACTGCAAAATATCGCGCTTACAAAAGCTGATGTTGTTAAGGATAGTGCCGAGGTGCTTTACCACCTCGAAAAAACCCATAAAGGCGAGGTGTTTAATATGCTTAACAATGTGGCCACCGGCGGCCTGCATTTTATCGCCGCCCCAACAGCGGAACTGTGCACCGGGGTCGGCCTGTTGTAAGGCTTTGATAAGGTTGGAACCGTGAAGGTCGCCACTGGCTTCGCCAGCTATAATGTAGTATTTCACCGGTTATGTTTCGCGGCTAAAAATAAGCTATTACATAAAGAATTTGGTAATAACTATGGGGATGATGTAAAGTATGGTAGCGCCTATTACGCCACGGGCGGCATTGAAGCGGTCAACCCGGATAAAGAGAAAGAAAACAAAGAGGTTGAAGATAGCGCCAAAACTAAGCAGGGGCGAAAGTACCAAGGGGTTTTTTACAGAATCTACATAGTCCATAAAAGTATCGCCATGATACCGGGCCATATAAAAGAAAGGAAAGGCCAGCAATGGCAGAATTAAGCCGGGAAGAAAGCCCACCCAAAAGCGGTCCCATTTGTAAATAGTGCGTGATGGATTAAATAGTTTATCGAGCATGGTAATTGAAATTAAAATAATGTTTCAGGGCAACAAAATACAAAGCGGAAGATTGCTTCGGCTGATGTTGTGTTTATAATAAACTGAATCAACCTCGCAAAGACAACTGCTTTATTATTAAAAATGCAAACTAACACCAAAGGGTAAAATTAAAATAATGTTTTAGCGCAGTTAAATCCGGTATAGTTTTAGGAGAAGCAAAATACAAAGCGGAAGATTGCTTCGGCTGATGTTGTGTTTATAATAAGCTGAATCAACCTCGCAAAGACAACTGCTTTATTATTAAAAATTAAATTCTTCTTTACTGATGCCGGTGGCGGGCTTTTGGCCTTCTTTGCCGGTTTCAAATTTCCAGTTTTCGTTTATAAAAGGTATGGCATGGTGGGCGGTAAGGTCGTGCTGTACAGGCACTACACTTACATAGCCGTTTTCTAAAGCCCACTCATCGGTATCCTGGCCCTGGTCGTAGTTTACAAATTTACCGGTAAGCCAGTAATAAGGGCGGCCCATAGGGTCGTTGCGCTCCAGGTATTCTTCCTCCCACTTGGCCTGTGCCTGGCGGCAAATTTTCATACCCTTTATTTCTTCCAGGGTAAGTTTAGGGATGTTTACATTCAGCAAGGTATGTTTGGGTATGCCATATTTTAAAACCTGTTCAGCTA